>JBDTWV010000407.1:0-3374 GCA_040006495.1 Dokdonella sp. | reverse complement strand
CGGATTGATGCTTGGCATCCAGTTCATCGCGTCGCTCAGCGAGTTCGGCGCGCAGTCGCAGGTCGTGGTCGCGGTCGCGAAATCGGTCACCCGCGAATTCGGCGCCCTGATCACCGCGATTCTGGTGGCCGGGCGTTCCGGCTCGGCGCTTGCTGCGCGGATCGGCTCGATGAGCGTATCCCAGGAAGTCGACGCGCTTGCGGTGATCGGCATCGAACCGGTGCGCTATCTCGTTGCGCCTGCGCTGATCGCGATGCTGGTCATGTTGCCGGTGTTGACGATCTTCGCCAACACCGTCGCGATCTTCGGCGCCGCGCTGTACAGCGCACCGGCACTGAACGTAACCCCGGTCGCCTATGTCCTGCAGACCATGTCGTTGCTGGCGCCGAGTGATATCTGGCAGGGTCTCGCCAAGAGCGTCGTGTTCGCGTTGCTGATCACACTGATCGGCGTCAGCAGCGGATTCTCGGTCACTGGTGGTGCGGAGGGCGTCGGCCGCGCGACGACGCGGTCGGTCGTGCTGTCGATCTGCTGGATCATCGTCGTCGACATGATCTTTTCATTCTTCCTGAATAGATGAACGCCGTGCTCCAGAGCGTGCGCATAGTGGGATCGCCGGGAGGCGCGATGCTCGTCGTCATCGCGGTGGATGCCGCGCGCAGGGCGTCGCGCCTTCCGGCGCTCCCGCATTCATCGCGAGGCGAAACGACGTGTCCGCGATAGTGCCCTTGATTGAAGTCGCGCAACTCGAAGCCTGGTACGGCCGCCGCCGCGTCCTGCACGGCATCGATTTTGCGGTCAATGCGGGCGAGATCCGCGTGATCATGGGCGGTTCCGGTTCTGGCAAGACCACGCTATTCCGCCATCTGCTCGGCCTGCAACGACCGGCCCGAGGGAGTGTCAGATTGTTTGGTGTCGATCTCGGTGAGGCTAGCGAACGCGAGCTGCTGGATGTGCGCAAGCGCATCGGCGTGTCGTTCCAGGGCGGCGCGCTTCTGACTTCGCTCAGCGTCGGTGAGAACGTCGCGCTGCCGCTGCGCGAGCACACAAAGCTCGATGAGTCGACGATCCGCATCATGAGTCGACTCAAGCTCGAAGTGGTCAATCTCGGCGGCTTTCAGGATCTGATGCCGAGCCAGCTCTCCGGGGGCATGGTCAAGCGCGCGGCGCTGGCGCGCGCGATCGTGATGGACCCGCGCCTTCTGTTTTTCGACGAACCCTCGGCCGGGCTCGACCCGGTCGTGTCCGCCGAACTTGATGAGTTGATCCTGCGCTTGCGCGATGCGCTGCGCATGACCATCGTGGTGGTCACTCATGAACTGGAAAGTGCATTCAAGATTGCCGACACGATCACCGTGCTCGACCACGGCGAAATCCTGATGACGGGATCAGTCGCGGCGGTGCGTGCGAGCCCGAATGAGCGCATCCAGGACCTGCTGAACCGGCGCCCGCGAGATGTGCCAGTGGATGCGGATGCGTACCTCAGGCGTCTCACCGAGGAGGAAGCTTGATAGAGTTCCAGATACGCTTTCAGAATTGGGCCATCCACAGGCGCGTTCCGTGAAACACGACTCCATCAATTACACTCTGGTCGGTGTCGTCGTTGCGGCGGCGATCGCGCTGCTGCTGGTCGGACTCGCGCTGATCACCGGCCGTGGCATCGCAACCGATGACTACGTTGTGCACTATCGCAACGTGACCGGGCTGCGCTATGGAGCGCCTGTGTTTTATCAGGGCTACCGAGTCGGCGAGGTCGGTGCCGTGACGCCGGAGCGCAACGCCGAAGGGACGCGTTACAAGGTCACCCTCGCGATCCGGCATGACTGGCCGATTCCGAAGGACAGCCCCGCACGGTTGCAGTCGAGTGGCTTGCTTGCGGATGTGTCGATCGGCATCCGCGAGGGCAGCAGCCACGACATGCTCAAGCCCGGCGGCGAACTGGCCGGCATCGAGGGCGCGGATCTCTTCGCCTCGATGAACGAACTCGCCGGTCAGATCAGCGAGCTGACGCACACGCAGATCTCGCCGCTGATCAAGATGCTCTCGCAGCGCGTCGATTCGATTACCGGCACGCTCGATCAGTCGACGCCGCTGATCATGGATCAGGCGCGCACCTTGCTCGATCGCATGAACAATGCGTCCGACGCGCTGAACGAAGTATTGAAGCCGCAGAACCGCGCCGCGGTCGGCGCAATTCTGGGTCAGGTGCAAGGTCTGAGCGTTGAATTGCGCAAGACACGTGCAACGCTGGATGGCGCATTGGGCGACCTCGCTGGTATCGCGAAAGACAACCGGGCAGACCTGCGCAGTTCGGTGCAGGACCTGCGCAGCACGCTTGGCGCGTTGTCCAGCCGAATGGATGTGATCACCCATCACCTCGAATCGTCAAGCCGCAATCTCGATGAGTTCAGCCGCGAGATCCGATCGCATCCAAACCGGCTGATCATCGCGCCGAAAGCCGACAAGCTGGAGGACGAACCGCAATGAACCTGCGCTGGATTTTTCTGGCTGCATTGACGACGCTCGCCGCCTGCAGTGTGGCGCCGGTGCCGGATTTCACCTGGTACCGGCTGCCGCGCGCGCAGCCGTTGGAGGTGGCGCCGAAGCCCTTGTTCGATGATCCCATCGTTGTCTCCGCATTCAGCGCAGATGGCTTGTATGGCGATCAGCCGCTCATCTATGCGCTCGATCCAGGTGCGCAGCAGGTGCGTCAATACCACTACCAACTGTGGACCGATCCGCCGACGCGCATCCTGCAGCGGCGCCTGATCGAGCAGTTGCGCGATGCGCAGGTTGCGCCAGAGGTCACCGACGAATTGCCGGACAGTCAGCCGGCGGTCCGGATCACCGGCACCCTGCTGCGTTTCGATCGCGTACCAGCTGCGAACGGTGGTTTCGTGGCGCATGTCGCGATGAACCTGCGCGCAGATGGCAAGGACGGAACGCCTTTTGCCGATGACTACTATCACGCCGAAGTCGCTGTGGGCGAACCTGGCCTGAAGGCGACCGTGGACGCCTACGGCACCGCGCTCGACACGATTTTCGCGCAGTTCTACGCCGAGCTGCGCAAAACGGGGGGCAGCGCGAATGCTGGATGAGGACAACCTGCGTCGATTGGCCGAGATGGGCATCGATGTCTATGTGCCGCGAAAGGTCACGGTACACGTCGGCGCTGCGGCGCCAGCCCGCGATGGCGCGCAATCGACGCAGGAGTCCGCGACACTGGCACACACGTCCGTCGTCTTGCTTGCCGATACGACATCATCCGGCGCGCGCAGCTTGATCGCGGACGTCGTGCGCGCGCTGGGATTTGCGCAGATCAGCTGCGCCCACGGCGACGCCCGCGACGAGCGCGTGCTGGCGAACGCACACGC
>JBDTWV010000406.1:0-3374 GCA_040006495.1 Dokdonella sp. | reverse complement strand
GTCGCGAACGGCTAGTCGTGCTGCAATAGAAAACTGTGGGAGCGTCGGCAGGCGCGATGCTTTTCCAGCAATCAGGAACATCGCGCCTGCCGGCGCTCCCACAAAAGCTGCATTTCAGCCGGTCAGCGCAAGCGCGTGATGACGCAGATGCTCTTCGATGAATGTGCTGATGAAGTAATAGCTGTGATCGTAGCCAGCCTGCATGCGCAGGCTCAGCGCCTGACCCGCATCGCGACACGCGCGCTCGAAACGTTCGGGCTGCAATTGTGTTTGAAGAAACTTGTCGCCGCTTCCCTGATCGATGAGGATCGTGCCGGAGAAGCGCGCACCATCGTCGATCAGCGCACACGCGTCGTAGGGCCTCCAGGTTTCCGCGTCTTCGCCCAGGTAACGCGGCATCGCTTTTTGTCCCCAAGGCACTGCTGCCGGCGCGACGATCGGTGCGAACGCGGATACCGATTTGTAGCGTCGCGAATTCTTCAGCGCGATCGTCAGCGCGCCATGACCGCCCATCGAATGTCCGAAGATGCTCTCGCGAGACTGATCAGCGCTCGCGAAATTCGCGCCGACCAGGGTCGGCAGTTCCCGCGTCACATATTCGTACATGCGAAAGCGAGGTGCGAATGCGGGTTTGGTGGCGTCGAGATAGAACCCGGCGCCTTCGCCGAATTCCCAGTCGCCGGTCGCGCCATCGATGCCGGTGTCGCGCGGACTGGTGTCGGGAGTGACCAGGATCAGTCCTAGTTCGGCGGCGACGCGCTGCGCGCCCGCCTTGATCGCGAAGGTTTCCTCGGTACAGGTGAGTCCGGCGAGGAAATAGAGAACGGGCGCCTTCTCGCCGGCACTGAGCGGCGGACAGAACAGTCCGAAGCGCATCGTGCCGCCAGTAGCACTGGAGGTGTGCTGATAGAAGCCCTGTGTGCCACCAAAACAGCGTTGCTCGGAAATCGCTTCCATGTTCATCGCGTGTCCTCGTAGGGTTGATCGGTGTGCGATCGTTCGGCCAGCTATCATTGCCGATCCACCTCACACTTGCAGCCGATGCCCTACACACCCATCGTCGCCACCCTCGGTTACGTTCTTTCGCCAGATCGCAAGCACGTGCTGATGATCCATCGCAATGCGCGCCCGGATGACCAGCACTTGGGCAAATACAACGGCCTCGGCGGCAAGCTCGATCCCGACGAAGACGCGCTCGCCGGCATGCGCCGCGAAATCCTCGAAGAGGCGGGGATCGAATGCACCGAACTGACCCTGCGCGGCAGCTTGAATTGGCCCGGGTTTGGCAAACACGGCGAGGACTGGCTCGGCTTCGTTTTCCTGATCACGCGCTTTGAAGGGACGCCGCTGGAGCGCAATCCGGAAGGTACGCTCGAATGGGTCGAACTCGATCGGCTCGACGAACTGCCGCTGTGGGACGGAGATCGACATTTCCTGCCGATGGTGTTCGACGCCGACCCACGCCCATTTCACGGCGTGATGCGTTATTGCGATGGGCATCTGCAGTCGTGGAGCCATTCGCGCGCCTGACAGGTGGCACGACAGCTGGCGACTCACCATGGTCGGGCTTGGCTAGCCTCGAATCCTAGCTGTTTTGCCCCAACTACTCCCGCCTGCGGAACGCGGCGCGAAGCAACGGCTTGGGTTACCCTAACCACCATCGCTGGGGAGCGTAGGACTTTTAACGCGATCGGTGTCCCGATTCGTGACCGTCTTGCGTACTTGATCAACAGGCAGCGAAACAACCGTTGCCGAATCCATGGGTTCAAGGGATAGGAAAAATCATGAAGCGGAAACTTGTAACAGTTTTGTTGACCGGCGCCTTGTTCGCATCCTTTGCGGCAATGGCGCAGACGGGCGAGGGTGAGGGGAGTTCGTCGTTCGCACCCGCTATGACGCCAGCGTCGGGACAGACTCCAGACGCGCTCACTGCAGGAAGTGCCTACTACTTCGTGCCGGCCAGCGCCTTCAGTCGCCGATCAAGCATCGCATCGACGACCTATTCCGGGGGCGGCTGCATCACGATGAACGGACCGTCCTCCACGGACGGCGCCCTCGCCACCGATATCCAGATTCCTGACGGTGCCTCCATTATTGGCGTCAGATACTTCTACGCCAATAGCACTGCCAGCAATTACGTTACTGTGAGCATCACGTCGTTCGACGGCGCATCCGGGTTTAACGATATTGTCTTGGACGCCAGCCCGGCGCAGGCAGGCTTCGGCGACAAGTACATCGCGCTCGCCACGGCCGAGGTTGTCGATAATTTCACCAAATCGTACGCCATCCAGGCCTATCCAACTGGAACTCCCATTTTCTGTGGCGCTCGCGTCTTTTACAGCACGCCCTGAGGGACAGACCATGACCTTGAAAACGAGAGCCCTACCCGGGATGCTTGCCGTTCTACTGGCCACCTGCGCACTGCAGGTGCAGGCAGCGCAACCGCCGGATGCAATGCCCGCGGCGATCGGCCACTACGTGTTCATTCCGGCCTCGACGTTCGTACCGCGTGACTCGAGTGCGGTTTATCAGTATGTCGGCGGCGGCTGCGTGAGCGCGCCACGGGGCGCTGACTTCGTGCACAAGCTAATCCTGCCGCAAGGCAGCGTCCTTCGCTACGTGCGCAGTTACTACAAGGACGCGAGCGCCAACACACTCACCGTTTACGTGACGCGATACGATGCGGCCGGCGCTCTGGTCGATGTCGGCAGCGTCACTTCTGCGGACGGTTCGGGCTATACGTCCGGTCTTTCCGCAGACATGAACTACACGGTCGACGCCTACAACCAGGCCTATGTCGTCAATGCCGACAATGTTTTCAAGGACGGCTTCGATGGCGTCGACGCTAGTCTGGTGTTTTGCGGTGTACGGGTGTTGTACGACCTGTAGTTAGCCACCGATCGATCGGCGATACGCGGGATCCATGGAGGGATCCCGTTCGCGGTCACGAACTCAGCGATTGATGCACTGCGCGGGCCAGATGGCGCGCGTTGCTCAATACCACTCGTGCCGCGTCGATCAAGCCAGACGCGGCCCGTCTGGTGTCAGGTCGATGGTGCGGTGGTGCTTGGCTTGCCTGCCAGCGACCGCGCGGCCTTCCAGCCGACCCAGCCCGAACAGGTTGCGGCGACAACGGCCAGTGCCGCGAAGCCAGGTAATGTCATGCCGATTGCGCGCAGGCCGTTGAAGCCGCTGGTGACCGTGACATCGCCGAAACGCCAGACCGCGGTGTCGATGAAGTTCTTGGTCTTGTAGCGAGTCTCGGCATCAACTTGCGTGTACAGACTGTCAAACGCGGGTTTGAAGACGCCGTAGGCACTAGCGCGCGTGACCACCGCGACGACTGCGATCCATGGGCCCGCGAAGAAAGCGAG
>JBDTWV010000405.1:0-3380 GCA_040006495.1 Dokdonella sp. | reverse complement strand
CCGGACGGCAACTACATGATCGATGCGACGCGCTCGATCGAGCTGCGTTCCAACATGCACCTGCAGATGACGCCCGCAGCCAAGCTCAGCGCCATGGCAAACGATCTTGAGCGCTCGCACGTGATCAAGGTCTGGCGGGCGAACAACGTGCAGATCACCGGTGGCCAGGTCGTCGGTGAGCGTGCCGGCCACCGGGGGACCACCGGTGAATGGGGTTATGGCATCAACATCCAGGCGTCGGACAACGTCAGTGTCGTTGGCACGCATATCTCCGACTGCTGGGGTGACGGCATCTGGATTGGCGGGATCGGGGTTCGCGCCAGTGTGGTGGCGTCGACCAACGTGACACTTGACCACGTGGTCTCCACCAACAATCGACGCCAGGGGCTTTCCATCGGTCCGGTTCGGGGCGTCAGCGTGATCCATTCCACCTTCAGCAATACCCATGGAACCAAACCGCAGGCAGGCATCGACATCGAGCCGCAAGGACAGGGCCCAGCTCAGGACATCACCTTCAGCGACTGCACGATAGCCGGCAACCAGGGTAGCGGTATGGAAATTCACCAAAACGTCAGCGGTGTGGTGGTGAGGAACTGCAAGATTCAGGACAACAATGGCTACGGCATACTGGGCGTGGGTGCAAGCCAGCTCACGCTTGCGGAAAACCTCATTGCCGGTAACGGGCTGGTCGGCGTCGCGATTTCCGCCAAAACGAGCCATGTCCAGCTCACCGGCAATACCTTGACGGGCAACAGCGCCAGATCCCTGCGCAGCCTCGTATCGTCGCTCGGCTCGATGAACACGAGCGACCGCGCCCACAACCTGCGGGTCGATGATGCCGCCCACGACGTCACCGTTTCGGGCAACAAGTTCTAACCATAACGCGGATACCGATCTCCTGTGTCGCGGAGGACATCCGGCGCGGCGCGATTGTCGAGGATCCAACACGAAATGAAATGTGTTTTTTTTGCCAACACTGACTGGTATCTCTACAACTTCCGATTGGCGACCGCGCTGCGCCTGCAGGCGGATGGCCACGAGGTGGTGATGGTATCGCCGCCCGGGGAGTTCGGCGGACGCTTTGCCGCGCACGGATTGCGCTGGGTGACGCTGCCGATGAACCGGGCCAGCCTGAACCCGCTGCGTGAAGCGGCGACGTTGTGGCAACTGTTGAAAATACTGCGGCGTGAACGCCCCGACCTGCTGCACAGTTTTACGGTGAAATGCGCGATCTACGGTGCGCTCGCCGCGCGGGCGGCAAACGTGCCTGCGGTTGTCAACGCGGTGGCGGGGATGGGCTATGTTTTCACCAGTGACAACTTCAAGGCACGTGCGCTGCGCCCGCTGGTCAAGCTGCTGCTGCGCGTGTCCCTCGGCGGTGACCGGGCGCTGCTGATCCTGCAAAACCCCGACGATGCGGAGGCCTTTGCTGCCGCAGGCCTGGCGAAACCAGACAGGATCCGTGTCATTCGCAGCTCCGGGGTTGATACCACGCGTTTCCATCCGGTCGCTCCACCGAGACGTATAGATGGCCGTCTGCGGGTGCTGCTGGCGGCTCGTCTGCTGTGGGAAAAAGGTCTGCAGGAATTCGTCGACGCGGCACGCCTTCTGCAAGAGCAGGGCAGGGACGTGGAGTTTGTGCTGGCCGGCATGCCTGACCTGGGCAACCCCCGTTCGGTGGATGCTGCTCAGGTGCAGCAGTGGGCCGATGCGGGCCTGTTGCAGTGGCTTGGCCATGTCGATGACATGCCGGCGCTGCTCAACGCGGTGGATGTGATGGCGCTGCCAAGCTATTACCGCGAAGGCGTGCCGAAGAGCCTGATCGAGGCGGCTGCCTGCGGGCTGGCGATTGTCACCACGGATCTTCCCGGTTGCCGCGAGGTAGTGACGCAGCATGGCGTGGACGGCCTTCGGGTGGAACCACGCGACGCGCGCGGATTGGCCGACCGGATCCTCGCGCTGGATGACGATCGCGAACTGCTTTCACGATTGGGTCGCAGTGCCCGCCAGCGGGCGTTGACCGACTTTGACGAGTGGTTGGTGATCCAGCGAACGGTTGATGTGTACGCGGAGCTGATACCACCGCACGTTGTCAGGGCACAGACCGCCGAGCCACTGTAAAGCGGAATCGTGGATGCCGGGATCTCCAACTTGGATGCGTGGCGTCACGTTGTCCGCATCGCAACCGTCGTCAGATTCACAGCCTCGTTTGACTTTGATTTCGTTCGTGATGGATTTGTCGGCACAGCCTACGAGGCTACGCTATCGCCTGCTTTATGATCCGGGCGGGATTGCCACCTGCGATGACCATGGGCGGAATGTCGTTTGCAACCACGCTTCCGGCGGCGATTACGCTGCCCCGACCAATGTGGACGCCCGGTAAAATGATGCAATTCGCGCCGATCCATACGGCGTCGTCGATCACCACCGGATCGCTGCTGCTGGTGGTGTCGATGCGACGATCAACATCGTCGAACGACAATTCGTGGCCATTGCAATCGATGATCTGGCAATTCGCCGCGATGAGACATCGCTTGCCGATGGTGATGGAGGAGTACGCATGAATGCAGCTTCCATGAATCCGCGTTTCCTCTCCGATATGAATATGTGCGCCGGGGCGGTCAGCCAACAGCTTGACCGGGCTATGCATGTTCACGTGGTATCCCGCGTTCGAGGAGTTGATCAGAACCTCGCGCTCGATCCGGATGCTTGCTCCCGGGGCAATGGCGATTGATGGCATGCCTTTGAACATCACGCCGTCGGCCAGCTCCAGTCCTCTTATCAAGGACATTCGGGCCGCGTACCCCCTGAAGTACACGCGCTTGATCGTTTTCGAAAAGATCATCAGTTTCAGCCCTCGGCTCAGTCAACGATGGCGAATTCAACTACGAAGCGCGACGCTAGCAGGAAGCGAACAACACTTCGCCCGGTATCTCGGCTGCTGACGATTCGGGGGTGGTTGTTGAGCGTGTCTTCGATGACCTGAAGGCCCTGTCGGTCGGTGCATTCATGCGGGTTCCTTTGACGGGCATGGGCACAGGGGCCGCTGGTGTCCTCGTCGGCGTCGCGCTGTCGGGGGATGTGGGTTCGGCGAAGTGCGCCTTGGCTGCCAACGCGATGTCGACAAAGACGCGTCCGGGATGCTCACTGTCACGATCGTAGCTTAAACGTGTGCATGCACTTGCACGCGGAATGGATGGCTGAGGCGATAGCGCAGCGCACAATGGCCGCCTTGTTGTCGATAGACGCGAGCTACCGGTGTAGCGCGCAGCCAAGGTTGATCGCGAGAGATCCTCGGCTCGATTTTTTTCGCGCGTTATAGCCCGGTTCAGAAAATAATTTATCGACGCTTCAACCTGACGTTGAATCGCGCGTATCGC
>JBDTWV010000404.1:0-3409 GCA_040006495.1 Dokdonella sp. | reverse complement strand
TCGATCAAGGCTAGCGACATTTCGGCTGGATCGGCATACGGCTGCCCATCCGGCTGATGATGCAGATAGTGGAACTCGCAGACCTGCGTGTAGCCGGCCTTCAGCATCTCGACATAGAGTTGGGTCGCGATAGCGCGCAGGTCATCCGGGCCAATGCTGCCGGCGAACGCATACATGACCTCACGCCAGGTCCAGAAGCTGTCATCACTACTCTTGCCCCTGCGTTCCGCGAGACCCGCCATCGCACGCTGGAACGCATGCGAATGCAGGTTCGGCATACCAGGCACGACGTAGCGGCCGATCAACTGCGCATCGTCGCGCTGCGACTCCGCCACGACCGCACACAACACATGACGGTCGAGGTCGACATCGAGCTGGACGTGCTTGGCAAAGCCCTGCGGCAACCAGGCATGCTCGGCAAAATAGCGGCTCGCGGGCATGTCGACCTCGGCAATGGAAAGCGGCGAGCCTAGCCGCGCTGCGCCATCTTTGCCAGCACAGGTGGCGAGCGCTGGCGCAAACCGTGAAACTAGCGCACATGGACGAACCGCAACCGATTTCGCGCCTTGCGCGTCTCACACACCACGCATGGCTTTCGCCAGACCAATGGCGGCGTCGGCTGTTGTTCTGGAGTGGCGCGGTGCTGGCCGGTCTCGCTGCGATCGTGTTCGCCAAGGCAAGCACCTTTGTCTATGCGCAGTTCGTGAACCTGATCCATCACAGTCGCTACTGGCCGCTGCTGGTCACGCCGGTAGTCTTTGGTTTGCTGTCGTGGCTGACCTCGGGGGCGATGCGCGCGGCGCGCGGTTCCGGCATTCCGCAGGCGATCGCGGCGATCAAGGTTGAAGACGACGGCTTTCGCCAGCGCATGCTGTCGCTGCGGGTCTCATTCGGCAAGATGGCGCTGACCCTTGCGGCTCTGGCCGCGGGCGCGTCGGTGGGCCGCGAAGGTCCGACTGTGCACGTCAGCGCAGGCATTCTGTATTCTCTGGGCCGGCGCTTCGGTTTTTCCGATGCCGAAGCGGCATCGCGTTTTATCCTCGCCGGCGGCGCGGCTGGCATCGCTGCGGCATTCAATACACCGCTGGCCGGTGTCGTGTTCGCGATCGAGGAAATGGCCGGTGCCTACGAGCACCGCATGAGCGGCGTGGTGCTGACCGCCGTGATCATCGCCGGCGTGGTGTCACTGGGGGTGCTCGGAGACTATTCGTATTTCGGCAAGATCGACAGCGTGCTGCCGCTCAGCCGCAGCTGGCTGGCGGTCCTCCTGTGTGGCGGCGTCTGCGGCCTTGGAGGAGGCATCTTCGCGCGTTTGATCCTGCTCGACGGGGCGCGCGTGTTTGTCCACCTCGCCGAATTACGCACGCGATGGCCACTGTCGTTTGCGGCTACATGCGGCCTCGCGCTCGCGTTGCTCGGACTCGCCAGCGGCAGCACGGTCTACGGCACCGGCTACGATCAGGCCCACGCGATTCTGCAAGGCGCGACCACGGCGCCATCGGACGCGTTCGGCGTGCTCAAGTTCGCCGCCAATGTGGTCTCGTATTGGGCCGGTATACCGGGCGGAATCTTCTCGCCTGCACTCGCGGTGGGGGCCGGTCTTGGCCACAACATCAGCGCGCTGGTGCCCGGCGCGGACCCGTCTGCGGTCGTGCTGCTCGGCATGGCGGGCTATCTGGCGGGCGTCACCCAGGCTCCGCTGACGTCGGCGATCATCTCGATGGAATTGACCAACAACCAGGAAATGGTGATCCCGATCCTCGCGGTCTGCCTGCTCGCGCGTGCTGCGTCGTCGCTGGTTTGTCGTGTGCCGGTTTACAAGGCATTCGCGCAGCGCCTGGGTGACGAGTTCGAACGCCAACGCGCCGCGCCGCAGACGGGTTCGATGCAAAAGGAAGGCACCACATGAGCGTGATGTGGGATGGACTGCTGCTCGATTGCCGACTGGCGACGCTCGCCGACAACGGCGTTCCCTATGGTGCGATCGAAAATGCGGCGCTCGCGTGGAAAGATGGACGCATCACCTACGTGGGCGCGCAAAGCCAGTTGCCTGGATCGCCGAATGAACTCTCCACTCAAGTCGAATCGATCGGCAATGCGTGGATTACCCCGGGGCTGATCGACTGCCACACCCATCTGGTCTTCGGCGGCGATCGTGCCGACGAGTTCGACAAGCGCCTGAATGGCGCGACCTACGAGGAGATTGCGCGCGCCGGTGGCGGCATCGCATCGAGTGTGCGGGCCACGCGCGCGGCCAGCGAAGAGGCATTGCTTGCGCAGTCGCTGCCGCGTGCACGTGCGCTGCGCGGCGATGGCGTGACCACGCTGGAGATCAAGTCCGGCTATGGCCTCGACCTCGACAGTGAACTGAAAATGCTGCGTGTGGCGCGACGCATCGGTGAAACACTTGGCATCAGCGTGTTCACGACTTTGCTCGCCGCGCACGCGCTACCGCCGGAATTCAAGGACCGCGGCGACGCCTACATCGACGAGATCTGCACGAACATCCTGCCCGCTGCAGCGCACGCGGGGCTCGCTGACGCGGTCGACGCGTTCTGCGAACGCATCGCGTTTTCACCGCAACAGACGCGCCGCGTATTCACGAAAGCGCGCGAACTGGGTCTGCCGGTCAAGCTGCACGCCGATCAGCTGTCTGACCTCGGCGGCGCCGCGCTCGCCGCAGAATTCAGCGCACAGTCCGCGGAGCATCTGGAACACACGAACGACGCCGGCGTGCAGGCGATGGCCGCCGCCGGAACCGTCGCAGTGCTGTTGCCCGGCGCGTTCTACGCCCTGCGCGAGACCAAGTTGCCACCGATCGATGCGTTCCGCGTCGCCGGCGTGCCCATCGCGATCGCGACCGATCTCAACCCCGGCACCTCGCCACTGCTGTCGTTGCGGCTGGCGATGAACATGGCCTGCATCCTGTACCGGATGACACCGGAAGAAGCACTGCGCGGGGCGACCGTGAATGCGGCCCGCGCGCTCGGCCTCGCCGATCGAGGCACACTCGACGTGGGCCAGCGCGCCGATTTCGTCATCTGGAATATCGAGCGCCCTGCCGATCTGTGCTATTGGATTGGCGGCGGACTCGCGCGCAACGTGTGCGTCGGTGGAATCGCAGCTTGAATTTCCCGACGGACATCTGAAATCGCAGATTGCCCCACCGTTTCTTTGTGGCAGCGCAGGCAGGCGCGAGGCTTTCGCGCACATGTTGGAGGGCATCGCGGCTTCCGCCCCTCCCACCAAGCAAAGATCTACCCCTGCCATCGCGAGGGTCCGGTTACCGCGACGCTCTGCTGCTGCACTTGTGGGAGCGCCGGAAGGCGTGAGGCTTTCGCGCACAGTTGGACGGCATCGCGGCTTCCGCCGCTCCCACCAAGCGAAGATCTACCCCCGCCACCGCGAG
>JBDTWV010000403.1:0-3412 GCA_040006495.1 Dokdonella sp. | reverse complement strand
AGGCACGCACAATGCGATCACGTTGCACAACGGTGCGAGTTCGGCAATCGTCGCGGGCGCGGCGACACCCAGCACCTGCGACGCAGCGACGGCCTTGTCGTGTGTTCGGTTCCACACCGCGCACAAGAATCCAGCCCGTGCCAGATGGCCTGCCATCGGCAATCCCATCGCGCCGAGTCCGACAAATCCGACTTTTAGTTCATTCATGGACAATCACTCGTTGGTGAGGTACGACATACCCGCACTTCGTGTGGGAGCGGCGGAAACCGCGATACTTTTCGGAACGGGCATGAGCATCGCGGCTTCCGCCGCTCCTACACACAAGAAGGAATCTTCACGGGGTTTCGGCGAGATAGGTGTACCCGGTCAAGCCTCTTTCCAGCGCGGTTTGGAGCGTTTTCGCTTCGTCCGCAGCCAGGCCTGCCGCAGCAATCTTCTCGCGATACGCGGCACGCAACACAGCAAGGTCGTAACCGACGTAGTCGAGCATCAGGTCGGTAGTATCGCCTCGGCGCGAGTGGGCGAATTCATAGCCGGCGTCGGTCAGGCGCACGTTGACCGCGTCGGTGTCGCCAAACAGGTTGTGGATGTCGCCGAGCGTCTCCTGATACGCGCCGACCATGAAAATCCCTAGCCGGTACGGCTCGCCTGCGTGCAGCGCATGCAGCGGCAGGCTGACGTCGACGCCATCCGCGTCAACGTAGTGGTCGATGCGGCCATCCGAATCGCAGGTGAGGTCGGCGATCACGCCACGCCGATCCGGCGCACGGTCAAGATGCGCAATCGGCACGATCGGAAACACCTGATCGATCGCCCAGATGTCGGGCGCCGATTCGAACACCGAGAAATTCACGAAATATTTGTCGACCAAGGTTGCATCGAGTTCGTCGAGTACCTGGCGATGCATGCGCTCGTCTGATTTCAGACGCGCACGCACCGCGTTGATGATCGCGTAATACAGGTCATCAAGCTCGGCGCGATCGCCCAGCGACAATTGGCCGAGCGCATACAGCGAATAGCCTTCGGCAAGTTGGTACTGCGCCTCGTGATACAGCTCGGTCGGCGGACGCTGATCGATTTCTGCGTGCGTCTCGCGCAGGCGCCGCAGCACCGCCGGTTCGTCGTCGCGCAGCGGCGGTATCGCGCCGCGCGGCGCTTCCTCGACCTCGCTGACATTGACGACCAGCACTGCGTGATGCGCGGTCAGCGCCCGCCCGGATTCTGTCAGCACGTGGGGTGCTTTTAGCCCGTTCGCGACGCACGCTTCGGCGAGCGCACCGACCACGGCTGATGCGTATTCGTCGAGACCGTAGTTGATCGAACAATCCGAGCGCGAGCGCGTGCCTTCGTAGTCGACGCCGAGGCCGCCGCCGACGTCCATATGCGTGATCGCCAAACCCATGCGCGACAGTTCGACGAAATAGCGTACTGCCTCGCGCATCCCGTTCGCGATATCGCGCACGTTGGACATCTGCGAGCCCATGTGGAAATGCAGCAGTTTCAATGTGTGCGACAGGTTCGCCGCCTTCAGCTCATCGAGCAGGGTCAGCAACTGGCGCGGAGTCAAACCAAACTTGGCTTTGTCGCCGCCGGAGTTCTGCCACTTGCCGGCGCCGAGGCTCTTTAGGCGCATGCGCACACCGAGTTGCGGTTCGACGCCGAGCGCCTTCGCCTCCTCGATCACGTAGCGAAGCTCCGAGGGCTTTTCGATTACGATGAAGATATCCAGGCCGAGCTTGCGCCCGATCAGCGCGAGGCGGATGTACTCGCGATCCTTGTAGCCATTGCAGATCACGGTGCTGCCAGGGCGCGCCAGCGCAAGCACGGCCATCAGCTCCGGCTTCGAGCCCGCTTCGAGGCCAAACCCCGGCGCCGCCGTCGCGGCAAGTTCGCCGGCAACGTTCTTCTGCTGATTGACCTTGATCGGATAGATCAACGTGTAACCGCCGTTGTAGTTCCATTGCGCCATCGCATTAGCGAACGCGCGCTGCAGGCGCGCACGGCGGTCATTCAGGATATCTGCGAACCGCAGCAACAGCGGCAGCCGCGAGCCTTGTGCGCGCGCCGCCTCGACGATCGCGGGCAACGACAAGGTCGGGCCGTCATTGCGACGCGGGCGCACCAGCAGATCGCCGTTGTCGCCCACATCGAAATAGCCCTCGCTCCAGTGCGGCACGGCCCAGGTGTGCCGCGCCGCGTCGGCGTTCCAGTGCTGCTCGGTCACTTTGATGCTCCCAGGGTTGCGCAATAACTGCGTAGTGTAACGAGACGTTGCGTTGTGCGTATGTCGTGACAATTCGGAACGGCTACAATTGCACGCTGAAAAACCGCCCCACTTTCGCAGGAAGCCCCATGTCCGAGCCAGAACCCAGCGCCGTCCAGAACTGGTTTACCGAGCACCACGCCCGTTCCGGCTCGTCATTCGGTTTGCGCATCAAGGAAAAGCTGCACGCCGAGCAGACCCCGTATCAGTCGATCGAGATTTACGACACGACGGACTGGGGCAAGCTGATGATCATCGACGGTTGCACGATGGTCTCCACGCGCGACAATTTCCTGTACCACGAGATGATGGCGCACCCGGCACTGTTCACGCATGCGCGCGCCAAGCGCGTCGTCATCATTGGTGGCGGCGACTGCGGCACCCTGCGCGAAGTGCTCAAGCACGAGGAAGTCGAGCATGCGGTACAGGTCGAGATCGACGAGCGCGTGACCCGCTTGGCCGAGCAATATTTCCCCGAGCTGTGCGCGTCAAACAACGACCCGCGTGCCGAACTGTTGTTCATTGACGGCATCAAGTACATGGCCGAGGCCGAGCATGAATCGATTGACCTGATCATCGTCGACTCGACCGACCCGGTCGGTCCGGCCGAAGGCCTGTTCGGCGCGGATTTCTATGTAACCTGCTTCAAGGCGTTGAAGCCGAGCGGCATCCTCGTGCAACAGAGCGAATCGCCACTCGTGCATCTCGACCTGATCAAGGCGATGCGCTCGGCGATGCGCGTCTCCGGCTTCCATTCGGTCAAGACGCTGACCTTCCCGCAACCGCTATACCCGACCGGCTGGTGGAGCTGCACGATGGCGCGCAAGGGCGCGGATCTTTCCGGTTTCCGCGAACGTGGTGCCGCGACCAAGCAATTCGAAACGCGCTACTACAATGTCGATATCCACAAGGCCGCACTCGCGTTGCCCGAGTTCATGCGCGAGGCGTTCGGCGAGTAATTGCCGGGTTCCACCGCTGCGCCTGGGGCGGCGGCGTTGGCGATTTTTGAGCCGGTCAAGGACACCAGCCTTGCGGCACATCCCGTGGCAACTCCGTGGCGTATGCTGACCCGATACCAACTCTGGGGATTGGCATGAATCGCATTGCGCTGTGTGCGCTTACCGCCTTCGTCGCCTGTGCTGCACACGC
>JBDTWV010000402.1:0-3418 GCA_040006495.1 Dokdonella sp. | reverse complement strand
TGCGGTTCGCCGAGGATCATCGATTCGAGGCCGGTCGCGACGCGGAACAGGTGACGTACCGCGTCGGCATCATGATGGCGATAAAGGAACTCGTCGACGCGGGCGAGGGTCAAGTCCTGATGCCGATGCAGCCAGTCGGCCGGAACCGATTCTGCGCCGGCTTCGACGGTGCAATAAAGCTCGGTGCGATTGCAGGTCGACAGGATGGCCGCTTCGCGCACGCCGGGTTCGGCCAACAGTTCGACGAGCGCGGGCGAGGTCGCGTCCACCGGGAAGGCGACGCGCTCACGCAACGCGACCGGAGCAGTCAGATGGTTGAGTCCGAGGGCGATCAGCGCCATGTGTGAGTGACCGAATGGATCGCGGCAAACCCGTTGGCGGAATGAATGGAATCCGATTGCAATGGACGAATCAGCTAAGCTAGTACGCGTTTCGCCAGCATGGGCGGGTCGCCGACGGCAACGCGTTAGTGTGCGGGCGCCGTCCCGCAATATCAAGCAAGACAAGGCTTTGCATGCATTCTTCCCGTGTTGTTCATGACCTGCCGTTTCGCGATATCGGACCAGTGTTGTTCGCGATGTTGGCGTGCACGTTGCTCGGTGCTTGCGCCAGCGTGCGCCCGAGCACGCGGGCACCAGCGGCGACGATGGCAGCGGCAGTTCCCGTGGCGCAATCGGATGATGTGCTGCTCAAATTGTTGAGTGCGCAGTTCGCGTTGCAGGATGGTGATCTTGCATCCAGTGCCGCGCAGTTCACCGATGCGGCGCAGCTTTCACCCAATCCGGCGGTCGCTGAGGAAGCGACCCGGCTCGCGCTGTCGGTCAAGGATTGGGCGCTGGCACGACGCGGCCTGGCGCGTTGGCAGCAGCTTGTGCCTATGGATTCGGACGCCCTGCAGGCTCGTGGGTGGATCGCGCTTGGCGAAAAGCGCAGCGACGACGCCTACGCTGATCTGAATGCGTTGGCGATGCGGGGGGGCGAGCAAGTGTGGCGTCAGATTGCCCAGGCGCTGTTGGGCACCGACGACAAGGACGTGTCCGTGCGCGTGCTCGCGCGGCTGGCCACGCCCGAACACCTTTCCACCCAGGAAACCAATTGGGTTGCGGTGAGCCAACTTGCGTTCAAGCTGGGCGACAAGGCGCTCGCACAACGCTTGGCCGATGCTGCCGTCACCCGCTTTCATGGGGATGATGGTTATGTTTGGAG
The DNA here is from genome assembly GCA_040006495.1 of Dokdonella sp. Classification (GTDB taxonomy): domain Bacteria; phylum Pseudomonadota; class Gammaproteobacteria; order Xanthomonadales; family Rhodanobacteraceae; genus Dokdonella_A. The sequence goes on along the minus strand of JBDTWV010000402.1, from coordinate 2,212 downwards.
CGCCCGTCTGGCGCTCGATCGTGGCGACAAACAGGCTGCACGCACGATGTATGCCGACGCGCTCAAACGCAACCCGAAAAGCGTGCGCCTGCGCGGCGGCTATGCGGCCCTCCTCGGCGATAGCGGTGACAACGCCGGTGCTGCCCGTGTCCTGGCAAGCGGCCCGCAAGATGACGTGACTTATGCCGCTCGCGCCGCCTATGCCGCGCGAGCGGAAGACAAAGCCACGCTGGGCGCTCTATATCGCGAGCTGATGGCGGACAAGGCCGTGCGCAGCGGCAAGCGCTTGTACTTGCTCGGCCAGATCGCCGAGATGCGCGACGACCGCAATGCCGCGATCGGGTGGTATCGGGAAATTCCAGCCGACGACGAGCGCTGGTTCGATGCACAGATGCGCGAAGCGGTAACGATCGACAAGCTTGGCCGCACCGATCAGGCGCTCGACTTCCTGCATCAGCTGCAATTGCAGGTGGCCGATGATGGCGAACAATTAGGCAGCGCCTATCTGCTCGAAGCGGATCTGCTCAGCAACAGGCAGCGTCCGCGCGATGCGCTGACGGTCTATACGCGTGCGCTCGATACGCTGCCGGATGACACCCGCGTGTTGTACGCGCGCGCGTTACTCGCGGTCGATCAGGGCAATCTGGGGGACGGGGAAAAGGATCTGCGCCGCGTGATCGAACTGCGGCCCGACAATGCTGAAGCGCTGAACGCATTGGGTTACACGCTGGCCGATCACAGCACGCGCGGAGATGCGCGACAGCCCGAGGCGCTGGATTTGATCGAGCGCGCGTTGAAATTGAAGCCCGACGAGCCTGCGATCATCGACAGCATGGGCTGGCTGCGCTATCGGATGGGTGACCTTGACGCGTCGTTGAAAGCGCTGCGCCGTGCCTACGCGAAGCAGCCTGATGCCGACATTGCGGCGCACCTTGGTGAGGTGCTGTGGGTCAAAGGCGAACACGACGAGGCGCGACAGATCTGGGAGGCTGGCCGGAAAAAAGATGCGAAGAACAAAAGCCTCCTCGAAGCGATCAAACGGCTGACGACATGAATCTGCGCATCCTGCGCGGTCTTGCTGCAGGGATGGTGCTGCTCATGCTGGCTGCATGCACCGGCCAGCGCGTCAAGCCGCTAGAGGCGGATGCTGTGCAGCTCGCGCGGCAAGCTGCGCGCGAGCAGGCATTGGCGGCGCGTGGATCGTGGACCGTGCACGGCCGACTCGGCGTATCCGACGGCGATGACAGCGGCAGCGGATCGCTGGAATGGACCCAGGATGGCGACGTGTTTCGCTTCAGCATGCACGCACCGGTGACCGGCAAGACCTGGGTGCTTTCCGGCAACGCGCACCATGCGGTGCTCGAAGGCCTGCGTGAACAGGGGGTTGAGGGCGGCAGTGCGGCGGAACTGCTCGAACGCGAGCTAGGCTGGCACGTGCCGATCGGGCCACTGGTCGAATGGGCCCGCGGCATGCGTGCGCCAGGTGCTGCGCGGATCACGTTCCGCGGCGATGGCTTACCGGCATCGATCGAGCAGTTGGGCTGGACCGTGGACTATCTCGACTACGACCAGAGCCAGTCACCGCCATTGCCGAGCAAGGTGTTTGCGAGCAAAGGCAGCTACAAGGTGCGCCTGGCGGTTCATGCGTGGACGATGCAGTGATGCACGAGACCGCGCAACTGGCCGACGCCCTGGGCGATGGCTGGAGCGAGTGGCCAGCACCCGCAAAGCTCAATCTCTTCCTGCATCTGGTTGGTCGTCGCGAGGATGGCTACCACCTGCTGCAGACCGCGTTCCAGCTACTGGATTGGGGCGATACGGTACGTGTTCGGGTGCGCGATGATCGATTGATCCGGCGTATCGATCCGTTACCTGGTGTCCCTCCCGAGGCTGATCTGGCCGTGCGCGCGGCACAGGCGCTGCAGGCCGTCTGCGCTGGCTGTGTCGGCGCGGACATCATGATCGAAAAGCGCATCCCGATCGGCGGCGGCCTCGGCGGCGGCAGTTCGAACGCGGCGACCACGCTGGTTGCGCTGAATGCGCTTTGGAAAGCGGGGCTGGATGAAGACGCGCTCGCCGCGATCGGTTTGACGCTTGGCGCCGATGTGCCGGTCTTCGTGGGCGGTCGAAGCGCGTGGGCCGAGGGGATTGGCGAGCGCCTGCGTGCGATCGAGCTGCCGCAGCGCTGGTATGTCGTGGTCGACCCCGGTGT
>JBDTWV010000401.1:0-3419 GCA_040006495.1 Dokdonella sp. | reverse complement strand
CATTGGTCATTGTATCTAGGCGTTTGCTGGCGGTGTACGACGTCGTTTCCTCAAAGGTGCCTCAAAAGCGGCCTGCCTCAAAGGAGTCCCTTAAAAAGGGGTGCAAAGGGGTGAGTCCACCACCCATTTTTTCGATAGGCCTGTCCGGCACCTGCCTGAAAATAGGCATCCCGCACGACCTGTCGCGCTTCGTCACCGAGCGCATGCTCACTGTCAACACGACCGTGGGTGGCAATGCGTCGCTGCTGACGTTGGGCGAGTAGATCTCAGGTCGGACCCCGATTTTTCCATACCTGATCCTGGCTACTCCGTGCCGACTTCCACCCGATTGCGGCCGCGCCGCTTGGCTTCGTAGAGCATCTGGTCAGCCGCGCGCAGCAGAGCCTCTGGGCTGTCATCGACATTCGGCACTCGCGCTGCGACGCCGATGCTGACCGTAACCGAAGAATCGCTGGCATTGAACGACTGGCGTAGCTGTTCTGCGCGTCGGTGCGCTGCATCCAAGGCCACGCCGGGTAGCAACAAGCAGAACTCCTCGCCGCCATAACGTGCGAGCAATTCACGCTGCGGTTCCAGGCCGACCTTCAAACGTTCGGCCACTTGTTTGAGCACGGCGTCGCCGGCCACATGGCCGTGCTGGTCGTTGTATTGCTTGAAACGATCGACATCGATCATCAGCAGGGCGATTGAAGTGCGCTGATCGCAGCAGCGCCGCCATTCGCGTTGCAGGCCCGATTCCAGTGCGCGCCGATTCGCCACCCCGGTCAGGCCATCTTCGGTTGCCAATTCCTCGAGCTTGCGGTTGGCGACTTCCAGCTCGACCGTGCGCTCGGCGATTTTCGCCTCGAGTTTCTGCTGGCGCTCGACGAAAAGATGCGCCTGGCGACGTTCGCGCCAACGGATCAGCAGCAACAAAGCAATCAGAACCGCCAGCACCATCAGCAAGCGCACCAGCGTGATCTGGTACCAGCGCGGAGCGATGGTGAATGCATACTGCAGCGACGTCACCGGGCGCCCGCTGGGCGTGCGCGCTTGCACTTCTACCTCATGTTCACCTCGCTCAGACAATCCGCTGAACGTCACCGTGGGCTGCTCGCGCCATTCGGTGTAGTTGTCTAGAATGCCCGGCGCGCGATAACGGTACTCGACCCCTGGCTCGGCGGTGAACACGGCGAAATGCAGGCTCAGCGTCTGACCCTGTTCGAACGCGTCGGTTGGAGACGTGGTCACGGACAGGTTTTCGGCATGACCATCGGCAAACGTTTGGGTCACACCGGTCAACCGCAGCGCGAGCGGCGGCATCGGCAGCGCGGGCTTGTCGGTCGGTCGGTATTCCAGCAGGGCGCGCCATACGCTTAACCGCAGTACGCCATCACTTCCGTAGCGCAGAACGCTCTGCGAGGCCTGCGGCTGGGCTCCGAAATCCTCGCGCTTCCAAGGTCCGTCGTTGTTTTGCCGATACAGCCTGCTGCCGGTATAGGCGAAGGTTCCGATCGGTGCCTGCAGAATCTGGAATGCATTGGGGTTTTGCATGAGCGAAAACGGCGCGCCCTTATACGGCACGAATGCATGGCCGTCGAAACGATAGGCGTTGGCTCCCAAGCCGACATACACCGCATCTGCAAAGGCATACACCTGCGCCGCCTGGTTTGGATCGACCGTGCGCGCCGGCGTCTTCAACGCAAAGCGCTCGCGTTTCAGCAGTCGCGCATGCGTGGTATCGATCTGCCACCGCTCCGGCAGGCCGCGGGTATTGTTGACCCACAGCACGCCGGGCGCGGTTTCGATCACTGTTTGGCTTGCCAGCTCGGGTGCCGGCAGCAGCGCAGCGAGCGCCCATTTGTGGTCGCGCCGACGCAACACATACACGCCCTCATCGCCGGGGGCGTAGGCGAGGTCGTGGTCGTAATGCGACAGGACAATCGAATAGACCGGTTGTTCGTGATGCACGAGTTGGGTCATTTTCCCGTCGTCGGCAATCACGTCGATGCCCTCGCCCTGCGCGACCAGCAAGCCGTCCGCGGTGCTGACCAAACCGAAGATCTGCTGGCGATGTTCGGCGGCGATCCATTCGATCTGGCGTTCGCCGTTCGCGTCGCTCATGCGCACCAGACCAAGCGATCCCACCGCAAGCCACAGCGCGCCGTTATGCAATTCGCAATCGCCAATGACGCCGCCCAGATCGCTCATGTCGATCCGCGACCACGGCGACGGCAGCTGCAACCGCACCAATTCGTCCTCGCTGACGGCCCACAGGCCATGGTCGGCGTCGTAGTACAAACCGACGATGCTGGTGCGCGCGATCTTGTGCCGCGACTGCAGGTGGGCGCCGGCGTCGTATTCGAGCAGATCGCCGGTGCTGGTACCGACCACGAAACCGCCATCGGGGAGGGTAAGCATCTTCGCGAAGATGCCTGCGTTGGACGGTATCGGCGGCACGTCCAGCGCAGTCACCCGACCGCCGCGCAGGCGGTAAAACCCACCCACTGACAGAAGCAAGGCGCTGTCGCCCTGATCGATCAATTCCACACCTCTGTGGCCACGCATGACCGCGCCTCCCGCCACCGGGAGAAGACGCCCGTTGTCGAATCGCCGCAGGCCCCATTCGAGGTCCAGGTTGTAGAGGTCCCCATGCCAGGCGTTCAGCGAGCCTTCCTTCTCGGCAAGCGGCCATTGTTGGTGAGAGCCCTTGAAGCTGTAAAACAGTAGACGGCGTTGCGCACGAAAATACACGCCGTCGTCGACCGGGATCACCTCTGCCATCCAGCCCAGCGCGCGATCGGCGCCCTTGAGTCCGAACGCATCGCGCAAGTCGTGATAGACGGCGCTGCCGTCGGGCGCGGTGTTGATGCTACCGAAGCTGTCGTACCCGGACAGATACACAAGGCCGTCGCGGCCACGCGCTAGCGAGCCGCCGGACATCCCGCCAGGCAACGGAATCGTTTCCCATTCCCGGCCCTGCAGGCGCAACACGCCATCGTTGTTGCCGATGTAAATGCGTCCTTCGGAATCGCCGGCGATGCTGTAGAGATACGGCGTCGCCTTGAAATCGGCCGGCGTGAACCGTTGCAACAGCGGGTCGCCCGTCGGCGTGGACGCCAACGTCCCGGCGCAGGCGCAACACCAACACGTCGCCAGCACTAGCCACAGCAATAGTGTGCGCAACGCGATCCCCATCCCCCCAGTATGCTCGCCGCGGCGGAACCATTTCATGCGCTGCGTCACTGCCTGGCAGAATCGAGGCCACAGAATGATGCAGTTAGAACGAATGGGGCAGGGTCTGAGCACGCGCGCCGAGCTGCGGGAGGAGGGATGCAAGTCAGTCCCCTCATCAGGCAGTTGTTCCAACACAACACCGCTGCGATCACTCTCGCTGCGCGAGGGCGCGTGCGCGGTTCAATTCGTTGAAGAGCGTCGCT
>JBDTWV010000400.1:0-3435 GCA_040006495.1 Dokdonella sp. | reverse complement strand
TGATCATTCCGGTCGGCGTGCAGGGGATTTTCGGACGCAACCACGTATTCGAAGATGTTCTTGAGCGCTTCAACGCACTGGTCACCGATCTCGCCAAGGACGATGGCGCCGAATACTTCGTGTTTCCGCCGGTCATCGACCGCAAGGTGCTGGAGAAGGTCGATTACATGGACAACTTCCCGAACCTGGCCGGGGTCGTGTTCAGCTTTCACGGCAAGGAATTGAACGCGCGCCAGCTCAGCGAGGCGATCCACGCCGGCGAAGACTGGAGCAGCTACGAAAGCATGACTGATGTCGTGTTGAACCCGGCCGCGTGCTATCCGGTGTACCCGAGCTTCAGCGGCGTGGTCCCGGCCGAAGGCCGCCTGGTGACGATGTTCAACTGGGTGTTCCGCAATGAGCCGTCTCCCGAACCGACGCGCATGCAATCGTTTCGCGTGCGCGAGTTCGTGCGTTGCGGCACGCCTGATCAGGTCGTGGAGTGGCGCGACATGTGGCTCAAGCGTGGCGTGACCCTGCTGGAATCGCTGGGGCTCTCGGTGCAGGCAGAAGTCGCATCGGATCCATTCTTCGGCAAGGGCGGCAAGATGCTTGCGACATCGCAGAAGGAACAGCAGCTCAAGTTCGAAGTGCTGGTGCCAGTCATCTCGAAGGAAAAGCCGACCGCGGTGTGTTCGTTCAACTTCCATCAGGAACATTTCGGCGACGCATTCGCCATCCGCACCCAGGATGGCAAGGTCGCCAATACCGCTTGTCTCGGTTTCGGGCTCGAACGGCTGGTGATGGCCCTATTCCAAACCCACGGTTTTGATCCCGGAGCGTGGCCTGCAACGGTGCGTGCCCGGCTCTGGCCATGATATCGCGATGAGCTTGTCGTGAAGGCGCTTGATCTAGACGCCCAGCACTATCGGCGGCATCTGCTGCACGCCGAAGAGTGCGCGTGGATCGAGAAGAACTGCTACACCGATGTGTGGATCGAATTGATCCACGCGCTGGGCTGCGAGCCGCTGGCCATGCTTGGCTTCGTCGTCGCGATCGACTTCGAGGGCGACCAGTGGACGTTCTTCAAACCGCCGCACGGCGAGTTGGCCGAGCTGTACGGAATCGACGTGCAGGAGCTCAACTGCTGGCGGCCGTTGCTTGAGCACGCGATCGAGCATCTGGCCGAGGGCAAGCTGATCTCGACCGAGGCCGATGCGTGGTGGCTACCGGATACCTCGGGCACTGACTACCGCACACAGCACACCAAGTCGACGATCATCCTCAACGATATCGACCTCACCGCACGGCGCCTTGGCTATTTCCACAACGCCGGCTATTTCAGCCTTGAAGGCGAGGACTTCGCGCGCACGTTCGGTCTCGACGCGGCGCCGGATCCGACCTTCATGCCGCTGTTTGCCGAGATCGTGCGCGTCGATCGGATGATCCGACGGTCGCCAGCGGATCTCGCCGAGCGCTCTGCGACGCTGCTCGCTCGGCATGTGGCGAGGTGTCCGGTCGACAATCCGATCGCGCGCTTCGCGACACGCTTCGAGCGCGACCTGCCGCTGCTGCAGGACCAGGGCCTGGCGTATTACCACGCGTGGGCGTTTGCGACGGTGCGTCAGCTCGGCTCGGCAACGGAGTTGGCAGCATTCCATCTGCGCTGGCTGGATGTACAGCGGTTCGGCGTAGCGGCAGATGCCTATGAGGAAATTTCCAAAGGTGCGAAAATGTTCATCCTGAAGGCGGCACGCGCGGTCAACGCGAAGCGTGTGTTCGATGCGAGGCTAATTTTCGAAGAATGGTGCGGCCACTGGCAACGTGCGAAAGAATTGCTGGCAAACGCGGTGTAAGACGCAGGCATGGGCGTATTGCGGGTCACTTCGCGGTAAAGAGACGGCAAAGCTCCACTGGACTGGACGGTATCGGCTGGCGCGCTCACGCGGTGCAGCATTCCCCGAGCGGCGCGTGCCGACGGGTGTTGTGCGGTGCGGCGCACGCGGGTGAGCTCGTGCCTCCGATGGGCCAGGACGTAAATCAGGCAACTGCAGCGGTGATGACATATGACTAGCGCTACAAGGGTACGCAGCATCCTCAAGGAGCATGGCCGGCTGGCCAAGGACGCGGAGGCGATCACCGCTGATGCCGATCTGTACCAGGCCGGCATGACGTCGCACGCCAGCGTCAATGTGATGCTCGCGCTCGAAGGTGAGTTCGATGTTGAATTTCCCGATCACATGCTGACCCGCCGCGTGTTCGAGAGCATCGCCTCGATCACCAGTGCGGTCGATGAGTTGACCGCGAGCCGCCAATGACCCGGGTGCGATGCGTCGAAGGCAATCGGCGCGTCGCGATCATCGATGGTTGGCAGGTCGCTGCGGCACCCGCCGGATCGACGCTCGACCAACGCGCGCAGTGGCACTGGATACCGGCGAGCGTGCCGGGAACGGCCGCCTCTGCACTGCAGGCGGCGCAGGCGTGGAGCTGGGACGAGTCGCGCCAGCTGGACGCCGAGGATTTCTGGTGGTGCACGCACATTCATGGCGCATCGGGACCTGCGCGCCTCGGCTTCGACGGTATCGCGACGCTCGCCGATGTCTGGCTCGACGGCGAGCACATCCTGACCAGTGCCAACATGTTCATCGCACACCAGCTGCCGGTCGAGTTGCGCGGTGAGCATGAACTTCTGATTCGCTGCCGAGCGCTTGCGCCGGAACTTGCGCTTCGGCGCCCGCGCCCCCGCTGGCGGGTGCCGATGTTGGAACACCAGCAATTGCGCTGGTTTCGCACGTCCCTGCTCGGACGCACGCCGGGCTGGTCGCCGCCGTGTCCGCCGATCGGACCGTGGCGCCCGGTCTGGATCGAATATCGTACGATCGAGGTAGGCGATATCGACCTGCGCTCGAACCTGCAGCGATCGGACGATGGCGATACGGGTGTCGTCGAGATCGACGCCGTGCTCGACGCGCGGGTCAGCCAAGCCAACCTGGTTGTCGAGCGTGGCAGCGAGCGGATCACCATGCCACTTGCGCAGCGCGCTGGGCGTTGGTCTGGCCGTGCGACGATTGCATCGCCGTCCCTGTGGTGGCCGCATACCCATGGAGAGCCAGCGCTCTACCGCGTGGCGCTGGACGTGCGCCACGCGGATGGCAGCGCGCAAATCGATCTTGGCACGACTGGTTTTCGCAACATCGAAATCGATCGCGGCGCGGGCGACGATTTTCTCGTGCGCGTCAACGGCGTGGCGGTGTTCTGCCGCGGCGCGTGCTGGACGCCACTCGATGTGGTCAGCCTCGGGGCATCCACGCAGGCGTATCGCGACGCGATCGAGCAGGTGCGCGACGCCGGCATGAACATGCTGCGTGTCGGGGGCACGATGGTCTATGAGGACGACGTGTTCTACGACGCACTCGACGAGCAGGGCATCTTGCTGTGGCAGGACCTCATGTTCGC
>JBDTWV010000399.1:0-3450 GCA_040006495.1 Dokdonella sp. | reverse complement strand
GCACGTACCAGGTACCGTGTTCCTTCATCAGCTTCATGTCCTCGTCGTTCATGAAGGTGCCGTGTTCGATCGAGTCGACGCCGCCGACGACGGCGCGGCGGATCGCTTCGGCGCCATGCGCATGCGCGGCGACGGTAAAGCCATAGTCATGCGCGGCAGCAACGACGGCCTTGATCTCCTCCAGCGTCATCTGCGGGTTGTCGGCGCTGGTGCTTTCGTCGAGCACGCCGCCCGACGGCATGATCTTGATCAGGTCCGCGCCGTCCTTGTAGTGCTGGCGCACCGCCTTCCACGCATCGTCGGCGCCGTTGATGATGCCGTCCTTTGGTCCCGGATTGCCTGCGAGGTCTTTGCGATAGCCATCCGTGCCGTCGGCGTGGCCGCCGGTACTGCCGATCGCTTGGCCGGCGGTGAAAATCCTGGGACCAGGAACGACGCCGGCATTGATTGCGTTGCGCAGTGCAATCGACTCGCCGTCGCCGTCGCCGAGGTTGCGCACCGAGGTGAAACCGGCGTCGAGCGTGCGCCGTGCGTACACGGTGGAGCGGATTGCATGATCGGCGACGTTCCAGCGGAACTGGTCGGTGTAGCCGGTCGGGCTTGTCTCGAAGGTCAGGTGGGTATGGCTGTCGATCAGCCCGGGCAGGCAGGTCGCTCCGGCGAGGTCGAGGACCTGAGCGCCGGGAATGTCGGCCGTACCTGCCTTGACCTCCTTGATGCGTTTGCCTTCGGTGACGATCGTGGTCGCGCCGAGCAGCTTGCCAGCGGTGGTATCGATAAAATGCCCGCAATGCAGCGCGACCAAGGCGGGTGCAGCCGGCGGTGCCGTTTCGGCGGCATTCGACACACAGCACGCGAGCGTTGCCGTGATGGCTGTGGCAAGGACGGTTTTCATGACATTCCCCCGACGCGAAAAGAGCGGCCATCTTAGCGACTGCAGCTGCCCCGGCAGGTGCCATTCGACACGGGCCGGGTTGGCGGCGATGGTGCACTGCGTTAGGCTGGCAGAACAATCCAGCACTTCGACATCCCGGTACAAGCCGGAATTCATTTGACCTTGCTGCTGCGAGAGAAATTGGATTCCGGCCTGCATCCGAAGGGTGCCAGATGGCAGGACGGTTTTTCCCGTTTCATACAACAAAGGAATGCGCCGCATCAGCGTGCGCCACGATCCCATGCAGGAAACCTACGATCCCAATTCCGTCGAAGTCGCCGCCCAGCGGTTCTGGAACGACACGCGTGCGTTTGTCGTCGACGAACAATCGCCGAAACCGAAGTTCTACTGCCTCTCGATGCTGCCGTACCCGAGCGGCGCGCTGCACATGGGACATGTGCGCAACTACACAATCGGCGATGTAATCAGCCGCTATCAGCGCATGCAGGGCAAGAATGTGCTGCAGCCGATGGGCTGGGACGCGTTCGGCCTGCCCGCCGAGAACGCGGCGATCAAGAACAATACCGCGCCGGCGCAGTGGACCTACGCGAACATCGAGCACATGCGCGCGCAGCTGGCGACGCTCGGTTACGCGATCGACTGGTCGCGCGAGTTTGCGACCTGCCGTCCCGAATATTACGTGCACGAACAGCGGCTGTTCACCCGGCTGTTCAAAAAGCGCATGGCGTATCGCAAGAATTCGGTGGTCAATTGGGATCCGGTCGACCAGACCGTGCTCGCCAACGAGCAGGTTATCGATGGCCGCGGCTGGCGTACCGGCGCGGTCGTCGAGAAACGCGAGATTCCGCAGTGGTTCTTCAAGATCACCGCGTACGCAGACGAATTGCTGAAGGGACTGGACCACATGCCGGGTTGGCCGGACTCGGTCAAGACCATGCAGCGCAACTGGATCGGGCGCTCGGAAGGGCTGGAAATCCAGTTCGCGGTCGAAGGCGAAAGTGAGCCGCTGACTGTGTTCACGACGCGCCCGGACACCTTGATGGGCGTGACCTATCTGGCCGTCGCGGCTGAACATCCGCTCGCGCTGAAAGCCGCGCAGACCAAGCCGCTGGTGGCTGCATTCATCGACGAATGTCGCCACGGGGGTACCGCCGAGGCCGACATCGAGACCGCGGAAAAGAAGGGCATGGATACCGGGCTGACCGCGATCCATCCGATCACCGGCGAAAACGTGCCGATCTGGATCGCTAATTTCGTATTGATGGGGTATGGCACCGGCGCGATCATGGCGGTGCCGGCGCACGATCAGCGCGACTGGGAGTTCGCAACCAAGTATGACCTCTTGATCAAGATGGTCATAGTCAGCGACGCGGTGCGCGATGCGATCCGCGAGTTGGGCCGCGACGCACGCAACAACAGCGATGCGATGACGGCTGCGCTCGGCGAGAGCCGCGCGATCGATGTGTATGAAGCGCCCGGTGCGGTGACCGTGGTCGAGGAGTTCGAGCGCGACATCATCGAGAAGGCGGCCTACACGGGCTACGGCACGCTGGTGAACTCCGGCGAATACGACGGCCTAGACTTCCGCGCTGCGTTCGACGCGCTTGCCGCGCGTTTCGAGAAAGCTGGCACTGGGGCACGTCGGGTGAATTTCCGTCTGCGCGATTGGGGTGTCTCACGCCAGCGTTACTGGGGTTGCCCAATTCCGATCATCTATTGCGCCAAGTGCGGCGCGGTGCCGGTGCCCGAGGACCAGTTGCCGGTCGTACTGCCGGAGAATGTCGCGTTCACTGGCGTGAAGTCGCCGATCAAGTCCGATCCGGAGTGGCGCAAGACGACGTGCCCAACCTGTGGCGGCGCAGCCGAGCGTGAGACCGACACGTTCGACACGTTCATGGAATCGAGCTGGTACTACGCGCGTTACACGAGTCCGGGTGCGACCGACATGGTCGATGCGCGCGCCAACCACTGGCTGCCGGTCGACCAGTACATCGGCGGCATCGAACACGCGATCCTGCATCTTTTGTATTTTCGCTTCTTCCACAAACTGTTGCGCGATGAAGGTTACGTGCATTCCGACGAGCCGGCGACGAACCTGCTGTGCCAAGGCATGGTCATCGCCGAGACGTTCTATCGAATCAACGCGGACAGCTCGAAGGACTGGATTAACCCGGCCGACGTCGAGATCCAGCGCGACGAGAAGGGCCGCGTTGTCGGTGCGGCGTTGCAGGCGGATGGCAAACCGGTCTCGATCGGCGGCACCGAGAAGATGTCGAAGTCGAAGAACAACGGAGTCGACCCGCAATCCATGGTGGGCAAATACGGCGCCGACACGGTGCGTCTGTTCTCGATGTTCGCGGCGCCACCGGACCAGTCGCTGGAATGGAATGAGGCCGGCGTCGAGGGCATGGCGCGCTTCCTGCGCAGGTTCTGGCGCGAAGTCACCACGCATGCGGCCAATCCAGATCATCCGGTCGTTGACCCAGCGGCGCTCAACGCCGCGCAAAAAACGCTGCGCCGCCAGGTCCACGAGACGATCCAGAAAGTCTCCGACG
>JBDTWV010000398.1:0-3458 GCA_040006495.1 Dokdonella sp. | reverse complement strand
GAGTCGACCAGCTTTGCAGCCACGGTGCGCACCGGGCGCATCAGGTCTTGCCACGGATGGTCGATACGCAGTGCGAGCATGCGCGCGGCCTCGCTGGGACATATGCTGCGTCCGGCTCCCCGCTCGGTCAGTAACTCCAGCACGCATTCGTGGATACGTTCGGCAAGCGTGTTGTCACTGTGTGGCATGGTCAGGCGATTCTCGCAAGCACGCGGGCGTGGCGCGCGTCGGTCAGGGGACCACTGCGTGCGAAGATACGCCCGACGGGCGCATGATATCGATATGCCGGGCCCAACGGTCAAGTGCCGGCGATAGCGATACAGATCGTCACATGTCAGGCCGAGTAGGGTTGTGGCGCATCCAGCCACGCAGCAAAAGCGGGATACACGCAGTGAAAATCATCTATCGGGCCGAAAACATCATCGACGCGAATCTGGTCAAGAACGCGCTCGCCAGTGAGGACATCCTTGCGTTCGTGAGTGGCGAATACCTGACCGGAGCGGCCGGCGAGTTGCCGGTCGGAAATCTGGTCACGGTGATGGTCGCCGATGAGGACATCGAGCGCGCGCGCTTGATTGCGGGCGAGGTCGACGCCGCCTTGCGCACGCCGATCGAGGACGACGATGACCCCTTGCTCGATTCAGTGACGATGTAGGCGATCCAACCGTGGTCGGGTGTCGCGTCGCCCATGCGACCCATCGCTTGCAGCCCCATCCTTTCCTCTGACCCCGAACGCAGGCAAATGAAATGACCGCGCGACCCACCTTGGTGATCGGAACCCGCAATTATTCATCGTGGTCGCTGCGACCCTGGCTGCTGCTGCGCCATCATGACGTCGCATTCGATGAAGTATGCTTGCCGCTCAATACGCCTGAATTCGCTGCCGGCGTCGCGCGCTGGTCGCCGACCCGGCGCGTGCCGGCGCTGCAGCACGGCGATCTTTCGGTCTGGGATTCGCTGGCCATTTGCGAGTACGTCAGCGAGACGTTTCTCGATGGATCGGGCTGGCCGTCCGATTCTGCCGCTCGCGCGACCGCGCGATCGGTCAGCGCCGAAATGCACTCGGGGTTCCCGGCATTGCGTGGTGGATTGCCGATGAATTGCCGGCGTCGCGCGACCGGTTTCGTCGCGGACGCAGGCGCACAGCGCGACATTGAGCGCGTGTGTGCGCTCTGGCGCGAGTGTCGCGCTACGTTCGGGGGCGGCTCAGAGTTCCTGTTTGGCGCGTTCTCGATCGCCGATGCGATGTACGCACCGGTGGCCTCGCGCTTCGTGACCTACGGCATTGCGCTCGACGCCGATGCGCGTGCCTACGTTGATGCCTTGTTCGCGCTGCCAGCCATGCAGGAATGGTTGCGCGCGTCCGCCGCCGAAACCCACGCCTTGCCGGATACGGATCGCGTCGGCTGATGCGTGTTGCGGAGTCGCCACTGCCGCGCGCAGCCCTGGTGCAGATGATCATCGGTGCGGCCGCGATCTCGACGACCAGCCTGTTCGTGGAGGTCGCGCATGTCGGGCCGACCATGTCTGCGTTCTACCGGATGACCTTCGGTGGTCTGATGCTGCTGTTGGGCCTGGTCGCACTCGGGCAGTGGCGCCGCGTGCGCCTGGCGGAGGTCGCGTGGCTGCTGATTCCCGCGCTCGCGTTCGCGCTCGATCTGATGATCTGGCATCGCAGCATTTTATATGTCGGGCCGGGCGTCGCGACTTTGCTCGGCAATTTTCAGGTGTTCCTGATGGCGCTGGCCGGCTTCGTGCTGTACCGCGAACGCCTCGGCTGGATGTTCCTCGCCGGCATCGCGCTCGCGTTTCTCGGTCTGTACCTGCTGGTCGGCCTCGACTGGTCGCGGGTTAGCGCGCAATACCAACTCGGCGTCGTGCTCGGCATCGTCACCGGCTTCGCGTATGCGATCTACATGCTCTCGACGCGCCACGCGCAACGCAGTGGTCACGTGAGTCTTGCGCCCGCTCAGCTGCTGTGTGTCAGTTCGTTGATGTGCGCGGTTGTACTCGGTGTCGCCGCGCTACTGGAAGGCGACAGCTTCGTGATACCGGACCTGCACAGCGTCTACGCACTGGTAGGACTTGGATTCTTCGGGCAGGTTTTCGGCTGGGTCCTGCTGACCCGCGCGATGCCCCAATTGCCGGCATCGACCATCGGGTTGCTGCTGTTGCTGCAGCCCGCGCTGTCGTTCGTGTTCGACGTGATCCTGTTCGCACGGCCGACCCAGGCGACCGACTGGATCGGTGTCGCGTTGTCGCTGGTCGGCATCTTCATCGGCTCGTACCGACGCGGTGCGCGTAAACAGCCGATCGCGGCGACCGGCGTTGCTGAGCCAGGCTGAGCGAGCGCTGACCGAGAAACGTGCAAGGGGCACTGCAGCGCTCTGGTGCATGGAATAATCGCCGCCCCTGACACGACTGGTGCATATGTTAAAAATATACGTTCTTCCTGTTCTTGGCTGCCTCGGCGTGCTCGCCACAGCACATGCCGACCCGCTCACGGATTTGCGCGCTACCTTGGGCTCGCTGCAAGGTCGCGACGCGATTCATGCCGAAGTCAACGTGAAGCGCAGTTCGAAGGAAGCGGACGGCACGTCGCCGAAAGCCGGCGCAAACGCGACCGTGTCCGTACGTGCCGATGCGCAAGGTCTCCAACTGGTGTTTGCGCCGAAGCTGTTGGTGCAGGCGACTCAGGAAGCCGCGGCAAAGGCCGCCAATCCGGATCTTTCCGCGCCAATCAACGACGTGCTCGAGGAAGCGACTCCCACCGACATCAATGATCTGCTCGGCTTCGCGCCGAGCCTGCTGCGCAAGATCGACGGAGCGACGCTGAAGGAAAGCCGTGCGGACACGTTCGATGGCAAACCCGCGCGATTGATCGTGCTGGATCTGCCGATGCGCGTCTCGTCGAAGGAGCGCGATTCGCTCAAGCACTACGTAGGCAGCATGAAGATTTGGCTCGATGGAGACGGCATGCCGCTGGCCGCCGAACGTGCGCAGCGCTATGAGGGCCGCAAGTTCCTGATCAGCTTCAGCACCGAGCGCCACCTGTCGACCCGGTTCCAGCACGTCGGCCAGCGCCTGGTCGCGGTGGCGCAGACACGGCACGATACGTTCACGGGCTTCGGTCAGGACAACGACACCACGGTCGTGAGCAGCGTCACCGTGCAGTAACACTGCCGTGCGTCGCTTGTGGAGTCATTCTCCCCCAGGAGAAGCTGGGGGCGGGCTTAGCGACGGGTCACCCGCTACGGTTGCCGCGTTCCTAATCCTCTTCGACGCGCGGCTTGTAGGCCTCGGTCAATTGCTTCTGCACTTGCGTGGGCACCGGTTCGTAGTGGCTGAACTCGATTGCGTAACGGCCCTGGCCGCCCGTCATTGCCTTGAGCTCGGTCTGGTAGTCGGCGACTTCGGCGAGCGGCACCTGCGCCTTGATGATGATCTCGCCGCCGCGC
>JBDTWV010000397.1:0-3470 GCA_040006495.1 Dokdonella sp. | reverse complement strand
GATTGGGATCGCAAACGACACGCCCATGAACCCGCCGGTGTTCGAGAAGATCTGCGAGTTGACGCCGATGACCTGTCCGTCCATGTTGAACAATGGACCGCCTGAATTGCCGCGATTGATCGGTACGTCGGTCTGGATGAACGGCACGTACTGCTGGTCGGAGGCGCCGAAGTTGCGGCCTATCGCACTGACAATACCCGCTGTCACTGAATGGTCGAAGCCGAACGGCGAACCGATCGCGGCGACCCACTGGCCAGCCTTGACGCTTTTGGAATCACCCACACTGACCACCGGCAGACCGCTTGCACTGATCTTGAGCAGTGCGATGTCGTACTGGCTGTCGGTGCCGATCACCTTCGCGTCCAGTTCCCGACGATCAGAGAGGCGCACGGTCACCGTGTCGGCGCCCTCCACCACATGGTTGTTGGTCAACACATAGCCGTCAGCCGAAATGATGAAGCCCGAACCCATCGACACGCGGGTACCTCTGTCGCGCGGCTGCGGCATCGGTCCGAAGAAGCGCCGGAAGATCTCGGGGACGTCCTGCTGGCCGTTCGGGCCCTGCTGCATCGACTGCGCTTCATTGTTTCCGGTCGCCTGCACGTTGACGACGGCCGGCCCGTACTTTTCAACCAAGCCAGTGAAATCCGGCAACTCGGCGGCGCCTGCATTGGCGATGATCGCAACCAGCAATATCGGCGCGAAGAGCCAACGGGAAAACTTCCTGCTCAACGTGATCGTCATATGGGAATACCTCGTCATTTCCATGGTGGGATTGCGCTCAATTAGCCTGACTGGGTTGCGTTGTCGCATGCAGGTGCAAGCACGAGGGGGACTGCGGATCGTGTTTGAATGCGGACTCGCTCGTCGGCGGGCGCAACCGTTCGATGCGAAGGCCTGCGCCGATCGATACCCCTACGAGCATGCGTTTGGATCGAAGCGGCGCGTAAAAGTTCCGGCGTTGACCCTGTTGCGAGCACCTGTTTCAGGAACGCTTCAGCGAACAACCGCGGTTGCCGTAGCCTGGACCGAACGCGCCATCCGCTGCGCGGTCGCACGCGGCACGTCGCCGAGTACAGTAATTTTCCACTCACCCATATCATGCGTATAGATGCTGAGCATGCCGCGTGCGATCGCACGGTCGACCGCCTGCGGCGTCTTGGCGTCGCGTGGCTCAACATAGACGGAAACGCTCGCTACACCATCGGAATACATCAGATGTTCGCCTCGATTCGTGCCATGCGAAGCCTGCTGCGCGCGCAGAAGCTCGAAACCCGCCGGTGCGTCGGCAACTCGCCACTGCGGCACAGCGACCAACGCCGTTTCCTCCAGCGCAGTCATCGCACCTGTTTCCACACTCGGCACCAGATCGCTTTCCTTCGGCTTGGCGCCGATTTCGAGCGCGACGAACATGAATTGCTCGAGGTCATGCCCAGCGGCATCGATCACCGCAGAGCGCAGCAGCAATTGCGTCGAATCCTCCAGCCATAACCGATAGCCATAGCGGTAGGCATCGCGCGGCACCACCTTGACGATGCGTGTCTGATATCCCGCAACCCGATCTTCCCTGCCGAGTTCAACCGCATAGAATTTTCCAAACGACGGACCGGACGCCACCGGTACCAGCGGCAGCAGATGGGCCGCGCCAAAGTTAGGCAACAGTAGCGCCGGTGAGCCCGCTTGCATGCAAGTGATCGTGTTTCCATCGCGTACGACTTCACTGCGCGCACCGCTCATGCTGAGCAATCGTTCACGCCCGTCGCGACCGCCGGCATGGAAGATGCGCAACGCATCGATGCGACCGTCGTGTTCGTAGATGAAGGAACCCTGGTAACGGGTATCGCGCACCGCAACAGACATCTTCGCGAGCAGAGCGTCGGCATCGCCCGTTACGGGATCCTCGAGCGCAGCGAGTGCCGGTGCAAAAACGACCAACGCCGCAACCAGCAAGCCGGCCTTGCGCCAGTGATTGGGTGTCGCGCGGCCACTGCGTGGGAAACGCCCGACCATGACCTCCGCCGCACGGGCAATGGGGCAAGCATTGCGCCGCGAGTGTTCCCGGTCGATGAAAAGCGTGTTCCGGTCCAAGCTGGCACGCCGATCAAACAACACGCAAACGAACCCGCCCATCGCCAATCAGTGATTCGGGGAGATCGGCTGCGCTGTCTGTGTCGCGTTATCGCGCATCGGTGCACCCAACAGCACATACGGCACAAAACTGGACTGCCCCGTCGCTCCCGTGGCCTGATAATGGCGAATCAGGTAAGGCTGCATGCGCGGTTCCATCGTAACCGGTTCCGCCAGATCGTTGCCGAAGCTCGCCGGCGCAGTCTCGACCGGAACATTCGGAGCCAGCATCGGTGTCTGAAATGTCGAAGACGTACGCGCGGAGGCAACGGTCGCTCCGATCGACCCGCCTGCTACGGCGGTACTGCGCGCGATCGACGCGCCCGGCGACGTCCCCGGGTCGACACCAGGTCTGGTCAGCACCAATGCGGCCACCGCGACCGATGCCGCGATCGCACCACCCGCACCCCAGCGCAGCCATGCATGGCGGCCGCGAACGTGCAGGACCTGTTCTTGATCAAGCTGCGCCATCACCGCCTCGGCAAAGCCCGCGCAAAGCACCAGCGGTTGCCCGCGCAGCGTCTGTCGCGTCACGTGGTAACGCGCCCAGCGCAGCGGAAGCTCGGCATCGCCATTGATGCGTTTCAACAAGAAGCGCGTCTGGTCGCGTTCCAGTTCACCGTCCATCAAGGCCGAAAGCTGTTCGTGGATCTGGTCGTTCATGGCGTCCTATTTCTCCGACAACAGCGGGCGCAATTGTTCGTCAATTGCCTCGCGGGCGCGGAAGATGCGAGACCTGACCGTGCCAATCGGGCAGTTCATCGTTTCCGCAATCTCTTCGTAGCTCAGTCCATCCACTTCGCGCAGTGTGATCGCGACCTTCAGTTCCTCAGGCAGTTGTTCGACCGTGGCGAATACGGTTCGTTCAATTTCCTGTCGCATGAGTTCACGCTCGGGTGTCGCCGAATCGTGCAGCCGAGATGCGCCCTCGAACTGCACCGCGTCCTCGACCGCGATGTCATCGGTCGGCGGCCGTCGTCCGGCCGACACCAGATGGTTTTTTGCAGTGTTGATCGCAATCTTGTAAATCCACGTATAGAACTGCGCATCGCCACGAAACGATCCGATGGCGCGATACGCGCGAATGAACGCTTCCTGCGCAACGTCCTGGCACTCGCTCCAGTCATTGATATAGCGGGAAATGACACTGACCAGCTTGTGCTGATACTTCCTGACCAACAGGTCGAACGCACGCTTGTCACCATTCTGCACACGCTCGACGAGCGCCTGATCCACGTCGCTTTCGCCCATCCGGGCCATTCTCCCTTGCTGCCGGCACGATCAGGCATGCAGCCAAGACCGTATTCGGTAGAAATAGTTTCAAAAATCGCCGCCGCTCATGT
>JBDTWV010000396.1:0-3474 GCA_040006495.1 Dokdonella sp. | reverse complement strand
CACCGGGTAGTGCTGCTCGATCGAAGATCTGGAGCGTCTCGCTCGCGTCTCGTGCAAGTGGTTGCTTGTCATTGACGAGGCGTATCACCAGTTCGCCGACGTAGTGAAAAGCAAGGTCGACCACAACCGCGCGACTAAAGTTGCCACTATCCGCCGTCCGCGGTTCCGATCGGCCGCTAACCCGCATGGATGCTCGATCTGGATCGTAGCGAAGCAAAGTAGCCACTGCTGCCCAAAAGTCTAGCGGCGCGAAGCAAAGTTGCCACCGACGGCGCGGAGTCACGCCGCAGGGCAAACACCCAACGGATGATGGTCGTGTAGTCCTTGCCGAGCTGCGTGCCGCTCGTGTGTCGCCGACATTGCTGCTCCGCGGCGCGCGAAATCATCCAAAAATCAATATCTTGCGCACGGACGACGCCGATGCGTCTACGAAGTGGCGACTTTGCTTCGCGCAAAGATGAAGTGGCGTGTTTACTTCGCGCCGTGCGAGACTGAAGTCAACCACATTCGAGGCGTTGCCCCGGGCAGGATCGGTGGCTACTTTGCTTTGTGCTACGGGGATCAAGGAAAATATGTGAGCCGGGAAGCAGTTGCAGCTTGGTTGGGGGCCGCCGAGCTATCTCTTGACGTCTGCCAGCGACGACTGACTGGCCGCGTCCGCGCTTTCGATGATGCTGAAGGAGGCATCCGTCTCGAAGACCACCGCGCCGACTTGCGATAGGTCGAGTCGTCCACTTGCACGGATGGCGGCCCGGATCTCGGCTTCCGTCACGCGACAGCTTCGCATTGGGCCGGGCAGGAATGCTCCGCGGTAAAAGAGCAACTGCGGCTCACCTGTCACGAAACGCCGCAGCCAACCCACCCGCACGCTCAGCCATGTGACCACGAATTGCATAGCGACAAGCAGCGCGATCGCGGCGAACCCGTCTGTCAGTGGCACGCTGCGGTTGAGAAGCACAGTGGCGAGAGTCGAGCCCAGCGCAATGGTGACGACGAAGTCGAAGGCGTTCATCTTCGACAGGGTTCGCTTGCCGGAGGCGCGCAGCAGAAACACAAGACCGATGTACGCAACGACGCCGATCACCAGCGTTCGGGCGAGGCTCGTCCACCCATCGAAGAAGATCATTTCCATGCGGATCGCACCTTGTCAGAGTTCAGCCGCTGCCAGTGCGGGCGACTTTTGTCTGCGTGCCGTTTAAACATTCGGATGACTTTGGGTCCTAGCCAGTCAGCATCCAAATCGCTGCAATCAGGGCGGTCGCCCCGGCGACGTAGATGCCAGCGATCAGCTTGATGTTGATGGCCGGAAGCGTGCACACCTCGTGTCCGTTCATCCGCCGTGTGACTGCGCACGCTCGTCGAGCGGCCATCAAGATGACAAGGATGCCCAGTGCAACGAATAGCGTGGCGATGGACTTGGCGACCCAAGTCGGGCTGACGGGGCCGAACAGCGCCTTGAACCCGAGCCCGACGCCGACCGTGGCCAGTGACGTGCGGGCCCATGCGCTGAACGTCCGCTCGTTCGCCAGCAACGTCCGGTCTTCTGCGAGATCGTTGCGTGTCGCAACCTCGCCGGCTGCTGGCCGGCCAGCCGAGGGCTCGACCGAATCGATCATCCGTGTCCTTGCGCTGTCATTCGATGCATGTGAATGCCAGGAGTTCGAAACGCCACCCGGGCGGCGGGGAACTTTGCCTGGAATGTGCGCGGTCTTTCCGGAGTGAATTCATCGGCTCGGTGCGCAGCGCGCCTGAGAGATCAGAACCGGGCCCAGTCTATTGGCCCCGCAGCTTGCGCATCAGCACGTCTTTGCGCTTCCGCAGGGCCGTCCCAACGGCTGCCAGATCCATCTTCGACCGGCGGCAAGCGGAAAAGAGTTCGCCCTCTTCCTCCTTGACATGGTGTCGGATGTACTCACCCAGGACCTTCACGCGAGCGTCGTACAGGGCGTCGGACGGCCCGGATTCACCGATTTGCGCAATGAGTTCCTTGGCAGAACCGTGCTCCACCGCGGCTTCGTTCAGGAGCGCCGCGTCAACGCCGGCCGAACGTGCCGCAGGGTAGAAGATCTCTTCTTCGATCATGGCGTGGACAACCAGCAATCCGCAGATCTGCGTTGACAGGACCCGTTTGTCACCTGGATCGCCGCCGCCCCCGTCCGCGAGCGCCTCGTATTCCGTGAAAAGCGTGTTGACCTCGTCGTGGTCTTGTTTCAGCAACCCGATGGCATCGGCTTCCGGTTCGCCGCGAGACGGAGTGACGACGGCGACCACTTTGTCAATGATGGACATGTTTGATCTCCAGGGTGTTGTCGGTTTGAACCAATGCGCCCTTGCTCACGGGGCTGGCCACAGCCTAATCGGTCAACTCTCGTACCTTGCCAGCCCGCAGCGACATCGGCTGTAGGTCGTCGCCTCACGGTATCCGAGCGCAATCCGCAATGTCGCCCAAGCAGCTCTTGAAGGCGTCCTATTACGAAACTGCACACGACGGTGTTCCTGGCATCGAATTCATTGGTGGCCTGTGGACATCTGCAGTCGGGCAGCGACAGGCCCAGCGTCTGTGGCCGGTTCCGACTCCACCTTGCCGGTCTGTACGCGAGCTCGGTCGATACCGGCGCTGGCGAGAAACTGCGCGATTTGCTCGGCCCGGCGCGTCGCGAGGATTTGCGTTGCGCCGGGGCTCAGAGACTGCTGTCGGGCGATGCGGTCGAACATGGCCTGGTAGGCGGCGCGGCCGTCGGCGCCCGAAGCCGGCGACGACGCGGCCGCCGCCCCGGTTTGTCCGTCGAGCTTTGCGAGCCATGCACGCAGCGCCGAACGCGTCGCCGGGTCGTCGAAGGCGACCAGGGATGAACCGTCGCTGGCCGAGGCCGGCTGCTTCAGGATCGTCGCCAGTTCGCGACGAGCTTGAGCTCGCTGGAGCGCGAGCGTGTCCGCGTGGGGATCGTAGGGCGCGTCGACGACCAGTTGCAGCAGCGGACGCTCCTTCAGAGCCCGTGCGAGGGCATCGAGCTTTTCGCGTTGTTGCGGGTCGAGCGAGGCGCTGCCGGGAGCGAAATCGATCGCGTCGTCCAGTGTTTCGCCGCCGCCGCCAAACAGGCGTCCGAGCATGCGGAAGGGGGCCGTGACGATCCGCTTTATGGTGTGTCCGACCGCCTGGGCGATGGTCGCGCCGATGTCGAAGTGCGGGTTGTCCAGGTTGCCCCGCACCGGAACGGACAAATGGATCTCGCCCTTCGAATCGGTCAACAAGGAGACCGCAAGACTCAGGGGCAGGTCGGAGGCCGAGGTGCTCTCGACGCGTTCTCCGAGGGAGAAGTCGGAGAGGCGCACATCGTTCTTGCCGAGCAGGTTGCCCCCGTCGATCTTGTAGTCGAGGTCGAGCCACAACTTGCCGGACTGCACTTTGCGGCCGGCGAACGTCGCGGTGTACGGCGAGAACGGCCGCACCAGGACGTTGTTGAACTTGACATG
>JBDTWV010000395.1:0-3483 GCA_040006495.1 Dokdonella sp. | reverse complement strand
CAAGGCGTATGCGCTGCGCGACAAGACCGAGCGCGATGCGCGAGCGAACGAGCAGCGCATCGCCGAACAGCGCGCGCGCGAGAAAAAGGAACGCAAGCAGAAGCTCACGGTGTTGCTCAGTGGTAAATCGCTGAATGAAGCGAGTGCGGAAATTCCGCGTCATTTTCCGCATACCAACAAGATCCACCGCATCTATGTGACTACAGAACAATTGGCGCACCTCAATGCGGGAGAGTTGGGCGTCACGCAATTTGCCGGCCGCTATCTGCTCGTCAGCCGCGAAACCGCGCTCGCCGCACAAGCCATCGATGCCGAAGCACTCGTGTTGTTGTGTGATCCGAATGCTGTCGATGATGATGGCGTGCCTGCCGACCTGGTCTGGTAGTGGGTGGGGCGTCGGCAGTGCGAATGCTCGATCATCTGTAGCGAAAGCAAGTCCAATCGATTGATTGAAAACGAAAAAGTAACGCAAAAGACTGAGCTGCACATCGTGATCGCGACATCCGTCGCAGTTTTCCCGCCCGATCGCCTGCGAGGATGCTCATCCTCCCGCTGTCGACGACGCTGATGCACCGTATCCTGAAATCGCTATTGTTCCTCGCACCAGTCCTTGCGACCGCCGCGCCGTTGCCGCGCTTCCCCAGCAATGCTGTCTGGAATCAGGACATCAGCCAGGCGCCGCTGACCACGAATTCAGCCACGATGGTCTCGACCCTGCAGGGACTCGGCGGATGGGGCAACGGTAACGTGATGCAGATCGATTTCTCAATGTTTGTCCTGCACGCTGACGCGGGCGCACCGACAGCGGGCGTAGTCACAGGGTCGGACTATTACTTGCCCGATTGCGACCAGCCAAGTGCGAATTACCAATTTCCAATTCCGAGCGGCGGTGCGATCGAAGGCTCCGCCGGGTACACCTGCACGGTTGGTGACGATTGCCATCTGCTCGTCGTACAGGGGAACACCTTGTATGAGGCTTACCAGGCAAACAAGGTAGGCAACAACATCCAAGCGACATGCGCCGTAAAGTGGGACTTGACCAAGCGCTATCCGAGCAATGGTCGCGGCGAGCAGTGCACCAGTGTTGACGCGGCGGGCTTTCCGGTCGCGCCGTTGCTGTTCAATGCGGACGAGGTCAAGGCTGCTGTGTCGACCAATGGCGACATCGGTCACGCGATTCGCTTTGTTCTGCCGAATGCGTACATTGCGGCGGCGTCGTATGTGCACCCTGCCTCACACGGCACCAAACCGCCCAACGGAGCGACTGGACCCGCAACGAGCGTTCCGTACGGCGCGCGACTGCGCCTCAGGGCGAACTTCGACATGAGTCGCTATAACGCCGCTGCTAAAGTTCTACTTCGCACGATGCAGCGTTACGGCATCGTGCTCGCCGATGCGGGGAATATCGCGTTAACTGGTGAAGATGATCGCTTCACGACCGCAAAATGGGCCGATCTCGACATTGACTCGCATGTCTTCATGAACGGGAACCCGTCGCCAAAAGTCACCGATTTCGAGGTAATCGAAGCGGGCCCGCGACACACGGTTACATATGACTGCGTCCGAAACCCCGATGATTTCCTTTTCACGGACGGCTACGACTACTGACGCGAGTTCCTGCAGGCGTTGTGCGCGACGCTCAAAAATCCATGAAGTAGCCACCATTCACCGGGATATTCGCGCCGGTGATGAAGGCCGCGTCTTTGGCGCATAGGAAGTCGACTACGCGTGCGATTTCGTACGGTTCGCCGAGACGCCCGACCGGAATTGCGGCAATGATCTGGTTGCGGATCTCTTCGGGTACGGCCATCACCATCGCGGTCTTGCAGTAACCGGGTGAAACACTGTTCACGGTTACGCCTTTCTTCGCGACTTCGCGCGCGAGCGCCATCGTGAACCCGTGCATGCCGGCTTTCGCGGCCGAGTAGTTGGTCTGGCCGAACTGGCCGGTTTGGCCGTTCACTGACGAGATGTTGACGATGCGGCCGAAGCCCTGATTGGTCATGCCGTCGATGACGTGGCGGCACATATTGAACACGCCTTCGAGGTTGACCTTGAGGACGTCACCCCATTGCTCCGGCGCCATCTTGCGCAAGCTCGTGTCACGGGTGATGCCGGCGGCGTTGACCAGGATCGAGACCGGGCCGCGGGTCTCCTCGATGCGCTTGACCAAATCGGCGCACGACTGGAAATCAGCGACGTTCAACGCTTCGAAGTTCACTGCTGCACCGAACTCGGCGACTTCCGCACGGAACGCATCGATGCGTTCGCTGCGCGCGGCGAGGTCCGCGGCGATCACGACGTGTCCGGAACGTGCGAGATACTTGCAAATTTCCGTACCCAAGCCACCGATTCCACCGGTGACAACGGCGATATTCTTGTTCATCAATAGGTTCCCATGCGTGCGCTGCGACATGCCAGGCCGCGCGCGGTTGCTGCAATGCAGCGTTCGATCGTCAGGGAAACGCCGCCGTGAAGCGGCGGATGAAAGCCACTCAGGACTTGGTGTCCTTTTTCGGTTTGTCGCGATAGAACGTGCCGTCGCGAACGCTGTCCGCAGCGGCGGTCAGGAATCCCTGTTGCAGGGATTTCCACAGATCCACGTTGCGTTCGGTCATATCGTTGAGCATCGACAGCGGTGTTTTTCCGATGATGCTGTTCAACTGGTTCCGGAACTGGTGCTGCTGGTCCAGGAAGACCTGCAGACTGCGTTCCAGGTAGCCCCCCATGAAGCCCTGCAGCGAATCACCATAGAAACGGATGATCTGCGACAACAGCTTGGTGGTGAACATCGGCTCGCCGCGATCTTCGTATTCCGAGATGATCTGCAGCAAGACGGAACGGGTCAGGTTCTCACCGCTTTTCGCGTCACGGACCTCGAATTCTTCCTCTTCGAGGACCAGCTGGCGGACTTCCTCCAGCGTGATGTAGCTCGAAATTTCGGTGTCGTAGAGACGGCGGTTCGGGTATTTCTTGATGATGCGCAATTCGGTCATCGGGCAACGCTAGCAGAATGTGCGGCGGTGCACCAGACATGAATGCTGCGGAGCAAACAAGCAAGCCGAGAAAACAGCTGCGTCGCAGCGTGTGCAACCGCGCGGTGCATCAATCTCCGATTGTCACGTGATGTCGGAATGGTTGCGGTTTCCCGTATGGACACCTTGAGAGTCCCGCGAATGCGCCGGACGCATGAAGCCATCACGCCAAGGGGGAAGAGAAGAAATGAGCCGGTATCGCAGTTCGTTTCTATTCGCAGCGTTTCTCGCTGCAGGTGCTCTGGCCGACGCTGCTGCGCAGTCGAGCGGGGGAGCATTTCGCGTTGACCCTGTAGCGATGGCCGGGGGCGGGGTCAGCGCTGCGCGCAGTGCTTGTTTCAAGGTGTCTGGAACGCTTGGCCAGGCGCCGCTGGGTAGCTCATCCGGCGGCGCGTTCGTCGTGTCATCCGGGTTTTGGGTCGCACCGCCGCCAGCGCGACCCGACGAC
>JBDTWV010000394.1:0-3486 GCA_040006495.1 Dokdonella sp. | reverse complement strand
AAGATCCAGGAAGAATCGATGACCTACGAGCACCGGAAGCACGACGGCTCGTATCCGATCATCGGCGTCAACACGTTCCGCAATCCGCACGGCGATCCGGTGCAGGAAAAACTGGAACTCGCGCGCTCGACCGACGAAGAAAAGCAGTCGCAACTGAAGCGCCTCGCCGAGTTTCAGTCGCGCCACGCAGCGGCCGCGCCGGCCGCTCTGGCGAAGCTCCGGCAGGTCGCGATGGGTGGTGGTAACGTTTTTGCCCAGTTGATGGACGCGGCGCGCGTCTGTTCGCTGGGGCAGATCACCAACGCGCTATTCGAAGTCGGTGGGCAGTATCGGCGCAGCATGTAAGACGCCGCTACTGCTACTCCTTGCCAACGAAGCCAAGCGCCTGGTGCGCAGTGCGCAACGCATGCCGCTGCTTGAAGCGAACGGCCAGCAGGCGGTTTACCGCTGCGAGCCCGGCACGTTGCGCGCCTTCCGGCAAGCCGAGCGCGCATTCATCGCGCACTGCGAGCCATGTCTTCAGCCAGTGCACCGGAAAGATCGGTAGCCCGATGCCGTGATCGATGATCGCCTCGACCGCGCGCGCCTCGAACCGCGCCGCGTCGACCACCGACCATCGTCGAAGTTCGGCCTCGGTGTCCGGATCGGTGGACAGGTACGATTTGTTGCGGCCGATGAACAGCGCGAGCTGCAACAAGCCCTGTGGCCACAACTCCGCGGCACGCTCCGGCAACCGCGCACATTGCTCGCGCAGCGCGTGCCCAAATGTCAGAGCGTGGCTGAAGTCGAGCCAGCCGACATTGTCGGCGACGGAGTTGTCGGTGCGCAGCGCATGCGCCTCATCGAAACGCAGCAATTGCCGCGCCGCAGTTTCGAACAGGGCGCCGTAAATATCCAACGGCGCGAAGCTCGCGACGTCCAGCGCTGCGGCAAGCGCCTCGCGGATCGATTTGCCTTCGAATCGAACCGACGCAGGTGCTGCCAATTCGCTCACGCGCGAGGCGGCGGCGGGCCACCCGGCCAGTGTCGCGGCGTAGCCCTGAAAGTCCGGCAGCAGATCCTCACGTGTCGCATAGGCGAGCGAGCGCAGCCAGGTCAGCAGTAACGGGCGTTCGACGTCGCGACCCAGCCGGTCGATCAGGCGGCGGATGTGGGTCAGGTAGATCAGCGTGTGTCCGAAGTCGCTGTAGTGGTCGAGTGCGGCCGCGGTGAGGGCTGGTTCCAGATCCGTGAAATGCAGCCCGGACTCAAGCGCGCCGTTCATGTACGAAACCGCAAGCGCCTCGTCCTGGGACTCGACCGACACCAGAAATTCGCGCTCGTTCCAGTCGCGCACCCCGGTTGCAAAGGGCGCCAACGGTTCGCCGCGCACGTCAAAGCCGATATGCGAGAGCGCTTCGGTTGCGCACGCCAGCTTCCTCGCATCGCCGGAAATCGTGTCGCGCAGGCGCAGCCATGCCTCGGCGCCCGCGTACGCGTGCGTCATGCCGTAGCGCAAGTGCGCGTGCGTGCCCACGATCGCATGCGCGAGCGCGCGCTCGGGTGACGCGCCGACTTTGGCGAGCCGTGCCGTTTCGCGGGCGATGCGTGGCGCGTCGACATCGGCGATCGCTTCGTCGATGCTGGCCAGCAAGCGTGCGATCTGAAGATCGGCAGGCGGATCGCGCAGATCGAGCCATACGGCGCCGTTGTCAACTTTGACCGGGTAGATGCGCAGATTGTCTCCGCCGTATTCATTGACGCCGGTGCGCAGGTCGAATTTCCAGTTATGCCAGTGACAGGTCAGCTTGCAGTCGCCGTCGAGCGCGCCTTCGATGAGCGGATAGCCCTCGTGCGGGCAGCGGTTGTTGCAGGCGAGAATCGACCCCGCATGCATGAACAGCGCAACGCGCTTGCCCGCCAGCTTCACGGCGACCGGATTGCCGGGCTGCAGCCGGCCGGCGTCGATCGCGCGCGTCCATTCGATTGCTGCGACGGCGGGAGATTCGTCGGGCATGATCTGCTCCACAACAAGTGCAGCACGCATTGTAATCGTCGCCGCGCGCAGGCCTACTTTCGCGACTCGAGCAGTTCCCAGCGGGCAAACGCCTCGGTCAACGCCGCTTCGCCGGCTTTCAGGTCCATCGCCGCGACGCGTGCGGGTTCACCGTCGGCTTGATAAAGTGACGGATCGCCCAATCGCCGCTGGAGATCGGCAATCTTTGCTTCGAGTTGTTCGATGCGCGCGGGCAGCCCGTCGAGTTCCTGCTTCTCACGGAATGTCAGCTTCGGCGCTTTGGCGACCGGCGCATACGGTTGGCGCGCGGATGCGGGCGCGCCGTTGCGTTC
This sequence comes from Dokdonella sp., assembly GCA_040006495.1. GTDB lineage: Bacteria > Pseudomonadota > Gammaproteobacteria > Xanthomonadales > Rhodanobacteraceae > Dokdonella_A. The sequence continues at coordinate 1,158 of JBDTWV010000394.1, read as the reverse complement.
GGACGCGACGCGCGGTGCGGTCGCCGGGGTACCCGCGGCCGCGAGCGCTGCCTTGCCCGGTGGCGATGTGGCCGGCGTCGCTTCGCTCAGTTCACGCATCCTGGCCCGCGCCGATTCCCAGTCGCTGTAGCCGCCGGGATATTCGCGAATCACGCCGGGGCTTTCGAATGCGATCACCTGGGTGACGACGTTGTCGAGAAAAGCGCGATCGTGGCTGACGAGGAACAGCGTTCCGGCGTAATCCTGCAACAGTTGCTCGAGCAGCTCGAGGGTGTCGATATCGAGATCGTTGGTCGGTTCGTCGAGCACCAGCACGTTGGCCGGTCGCGCGAAGAGCCGCGCCAGCAGCAGCCGGTTGCGCTCACCGCCGGACAGTGTCTTGACCGGTGAGCGCGCGCGAACGGGGTCGAACAGGAAATCCTCGAGATACGAAATGATGTGCTTCTTGGTCTTGCCGATTTCGATCGTGTCGGAGCCGGGGCTGATCGTGTCGGCAAGCGTTTTCTCCGGATCGAGCACTTCGCGCAACTGGTCGTAGTAGGCGACCTGCAGGTTCGTCCCGCGCCGCACCGTGCCGCTGTCCGGTTCGATCTCGCCCAGGATCAGCTTGAGCAGCGTCGTCTTCCCGCAGCCGTTGGGCCCGATCAGGCCGACCTTGTCGCCGCGCATCAGGCGACTGGTGAATCGATCGATCACCGTGCGACCGTCAAAACCCACGCTGGCGTGGTCGAGTTCGGCAACCAGCTTGCCGCTCGAGTCACCGCGATCGACGCGCAATGTCACGCGACCGATGCGCGCCTTGCGCTCCGCGCGCAGCACGCGCAAACGCTCCAGGCGCAGCACCCGGCCGGCATCGCGCGTGCGCCGGGCCTGGACACCCTTGCGTATCCACACCTCTTCTTCGGCGAGGAATTTGTCCGCCTTCGCGGCCATCGTGGTTTCGACCTCGAGCTGTTGCCGCTTCTGCTCACGATAGCGGTCAAAATTTCCGGGGTAACTCAGCAGCGTTCCGCGATCGAGCTCGACGATCCGTGTGGCAATCGCATCGATGAACCGCCGGTCGTGCGTGATGCACAGCACCGCGCCCTGAAATTCCCGGAGCAGTCCCTCGAGCCACGTGATGCCTTCGACATCCAGATGATTGGTCGGCTCGTCGAG
>JBDTWV010000393.1:0-3494 GCA_040006495.1 Dokdonella sp. | reverse complement strand
GAGCTGGCCGCGGAACAGCACATCCCAGAGCAGCACCGCGCCGAGCAATAGGCGCGCCGTACTGCCCAATTCGGATTTGCTGTCATACAGGTAAGTGTAGAGAAAGCCCCACACCAGCATCTGCATCGCCGGCCAGTAGATCAGCTCCAGCAACCGGGTCCATGACGAGCGCAGAATGTAGTAATAACGCGCCGTCATGGCAGCGATGCGGTTCAACGAGTCCCTCACGATATGCCTTCCTTTCGGCTCTCGCCTCGCGGGTTATGCCATCTCGCGGCGGATCGGACGGCGCTTGCCGGTTTTGGGCGGGAAGACATCCAGCGCGGTAGCCTTCACCTGGACCGGATGCTCGAGGCAGACCGCGAGCAGATCCTCCAGATGTGCGATCGAGCCGTTCAGCCGCGTCTCCGGAGTATCGGTGCCGAGCACGACGCGCGCCTCGACGACATCGAATCCGCGCTGCACGATTTCGAACTGCGCCAGATGCAGGTTGCAGTCGAACATCCAGCGGTAGGTCGCGTCGAGAATGCTGCCGGCAGGGACCTTGCGGCCAGCGCGATTGATGAAAGCATCGTTGAGCCGGCCGTCGATGCTGGCGATCTGCGACCAGTTGATGTCGCTCGGCGCCGGATTCACCGGCTGGGTGATGTAGTCGCCCTGCACATAGCGGATGAACGGCATGGCTTCGTTGAGCAGGTTGCTGATGACGGCGATACCGGACCGGCCCACGATCTGCGGCTCCATAGTGACGGGATCGAGCACGTCGAGATGCACAGTGTCTTCACAGACGTAATACTTGCCGTCCGGCATCTCGAGCGCGATGCGGGTCGCCTCCTCGGACGAGTATTCGTCCAGCACGGGCACGCCGAGCTGCCGCGACCACTCCTGGCGCTGGGCGCGCGACGAATATTCCGAATGCGTTACGGCGAGTTTGAGTGACGACTTGAATTCGTCGACATGCGGCATCAGCGCATCGAGGCTCGATGGATAAAGCGACAGATGCTTCGGTCCGAGGTAGCGCAGATGCTGCGCAACGCGCGCCGGCGGGATGATATTGGAGACGAACGCCGTCGCATATTTGCCGCCGATCGAGTCGAACCACCACGGCACGGTATAGACGTGAGCGAGAAGATCGGCCTCGAGGTAGTTGCCGCCGCTCTGCATGGCAAACTGGCGGACGCCCTGAATGGTATCGGTCAAGATGGCATCGTAGTCGACGCGGATCAGCAGCGTCTGGCCCGACGATCCCGAGGACCGCGTAGGAAACAGGGCCTCACTCTTGAACCTCTTGTTGACGCACTGATCCGGGAAGGCGGCGACCAGCTCGGGCTTGGTGATAACCGGAATTTTCTGAATATCGTCCCAGCTACGAAGATGTTCGGGTTTGAATCCCGCCGCCTGATACTTGTCGCGGTAGACCGGGATTTCGCGGTAGGCCATTTCGACAAGGTCCTTGATGCGCGCGAGTTGCTGATCGCGGATTTGAGAAACCGGCAAATAGGGATGCGCCATGCACGTGCCGAGATAATTTTCGGCGGCGGCGACAAGCTCTGGCGCTTCCTCATCGCTGGTGGTGAAGCCGGGACGCGTATGCTCGGCCTCCCAGAACTGAAGCCGCTCCGGCGCGGTCGGGTTGGTATTGCTGGAAGGAGAGGCGTGATCGCAGTGCTGAGTCAGCGCGAGATCGCTGCTGTCAAAGGCTTCGGTTGCAAGATCGGTTACGGTGTCCATTGTCGTCTCCTGGGGCCTGATTGTTAGCCAAGGCCTCCCACGAGAACCCGGCGCACTTCCGTGGTGACACCGGTAGGGACTTGCGTTCGGTCCGACCGTGACCCGAGTCACAGCTGGATTTCTTTCGCGAGCATGAAGTGCTGCCGTGGCGACGCTTCTCGTTTCTGGTGCCCTATGCGGACCGACGTTATCGGCTGCCGTTGGGGCGGACGGCGATGCCACTTGCATTCTCGTTGAAAGCCTCGAAGCCGCGCGAGCGGAGCGGATCAAATCAGCTAGCGCGGGCCTCTTTCTTTTTGGGATAAGCCCATCCCCCGTTAGCATTGGCGTTACGACGCCCGAGCCGGTTATAAGAGCCCGAACAAAGAGCCTGGAGACACCCATGAACCGGGAACCACCGCGCCTGCCATTGTCGGGCATTACCGTCGTTTCGCTGGAGCAGGCGATCGCAGCACCGCTTGCGAGCCGGCATCTCGCGGACTGGGGCGCGCGCGTCATCAAGATCGAACGGCCCGGCACCGGCGACTTCTGCCGCGACTACGATTCCGTCATGAACGGGATGTCGAGCCAGTTCGCATGGACCAACCGCTCGAAAGAGAGCCTCGCGCTCGACGTGAAAAGCAGCGAGGGCCGGCGCGTGCTGGATGCGCTGCTGCCGCGCGCGGACGTGTTTCTGCAAAATCTCGCCCCGGGCGCAGCGAAGCGGCTTGGCCTTGATTCGGCCGCGCTTGTCGAACGCTTCCCGCGCCTGATCGCCTGTGACATTTCCGGTTACGGCTCCGGCGGTCCCTATAGCGAGAAAAAAGCCTACGATCTGCTGGTTCAGTGCGAGGCCGGATTTTTGTCGATCAACGGCACCGAGGAGCAGCCTGCGAAATGCGCGATCGCGGTGGTCGATACCGCAGCCGGCATGTACGTGCTCAACGGCGTGCTGATGGCCCTGTTCAATCGCGAACGCACCGGAAAGGGCATGGCATTCGAAGTCTCGCTGTTCGATTCCATGACGGAATGGATGAGTTATCCGGCGTATTATACCGAGGGCGCCGGCAAGCCGCTTGCCCGCACCGGTACGCGGCATGCGACCATCGCCCCCTATGGCCCGTTCAAATGCGGCGACGGACACGTCGTGTTCTTTGGAATTCAGAACGAGCGCGAATGGACGGCCCTGTGCGCGCAGGTGCTCGACGACGCGGCGCTGGCGAACGATCCGCGCTTTCTCGGCAATCCGCAGCGCATGAAAAATCGCGACACGCTGGAAGCGCTGATCGAGCGGCACTTCTCGAAATTTACAGCCGCCGAGGTCATGCAGCGTCTTGACGATGCGTCCATCGCCAATGCCAGCATGAATACGGTCGAGGCGTTTCTCGATCATCCGCAGCTCCGCAAACGCAATCGCGTCCGCAAGGTGGGATCGCCAAATGGTCCGCTGACAAGTTTTCTTCCCGCGATCACAATTCCAGGCACGATGCCCGTGATGGGCGACATCCCTGCCGTCGGGCAGCATAACGACAAGATTTTTGCCGAACTCGGCCTCACGGAAATCGCCGGACAATGACAACCGTGCGACTGACGCGAACCTATCTCGCCGTGCCGGCACATCGGAGCAAGATGGTGCAAGGCGCTGCGGCTTCATCCGCCGACGCCGTGTTCATGGATCTCGAGGACGCTGTCCCGCCGACCGAGAAGGCCGCGGCGCTGGAGGCCGCCTTTTCAGCACTCAGCACGAACGACTGGGGCACCAAGACCGTTTCTGTGCGAGTCAA
>JBDTWV010000392.1:0-3495 GCA_040006495.1 Dokdonella sp. | reverse complement strand
TGACCGTCTTGGCGGTCGCGCCACGCTGGCCCGGCACCACAGTGATCTCGCTGACCGTGCGACGCTTGAGCGTAATCTGCCGCGGCGACGAGCTCTCCTCAATGGGTGCCGCTTGCCTGCCGTGGGTACGACGCAGAAATCCAAGCAGCTTCACCTTTTCGGTGCTGCTGATGACCTGGTCGGGGTCGGAAAAACTCATGCCCGCCTCGCCGAGCTGGGTCAGCAGCTTGTCGATCGGCGTGCCCAGTACCGTGGCCAGTTGTTTGATCGTGACGTCCGACATCGATTTCGTACTCCGTGGCCTGTGCGACGCTTTCAGCGACTTCTCAGCGGCGCTTCGCACGAGCGGCCGTTCTGTTTCCAATCCATCCAGGACCCGCGCCATATGTGCGGCGTGATCTTGTTCTGCCATGCAGGATTTTCTGCAACGACCTTTAAGACGCAACCGCCTCGCGTGCCGCCATGATCAGGTTTGAGGCCTGATCCTCATCGATTCCTTCAAGACCCAGTTCCATGAACTCGTCGGTCGAAAGGTCGGCGAGATCCTGGCGCGTGACGATGCGATGCTGCGCCAGCTCGTAGGCGAGTGCATCTTCCATGCCTTCCACACCGAGCAGATCGGCTGCGGGCTGGTGCGCGTCCATCCCTTCCTCGACTGTCAACGCATCGGTCAGCAGAGCATCGCGAGCGCGAGCGCGCAGCTCCTCGACAATATCCTCGTCGAAGCCTTCGATACCCAGCAGCTCCGCCGACGGTACATACGCGATTTCCTCGACCGTCGAGAAACCTTCCTGGACCAGAATCTGGGCAATTTCAGCGTCGACCTCGAGTTTGCTGACGAACAGGTCGCGTGCCGCTTCCTGCTCCGACTCGCTCTTCTGGCGGACCTGATCGGCGGTCATCACATTGAGCTGCCAGCCGCTGAGCTTGCTGGCCAGACGCACATTCTGTCCGCCGCGACCAATCGCCTGCGAGAGCTTGTCTTCCGCAACCGCGATATCCATCGAATGCTTTTCTTCATCGACGATGATCGACTGAACTTCAGCCGGCGCCATCGCGTTGATCACGAACTGCGCCGGGCTGTCGTTCCAAAGAACAATATCGATACGCTCGCCATTCAACTCGTTTGACACTGCTTGCACGCGCGACCCGCGCATGCCGATGCAAGCCCCGATCGGATCGGTGCGATGGTCGTGCGCGAGCACCGCGATCTTGGCGCGGTCACCGGCGTCGCGGGCGCAAGCCTTGATCTCGACCAAGCCCTGGCCAACTTCCGGCACTTCCAGCTTGAACAGTTCCATCATCAATTCGGGCGCGGTACGCGACACGAACAACTGCGGTCCACGCGGTTCCGAACGCACTTCATAAAGATAGCCGCGCAGGCGATCGCCGGCACGTACCGCTTCGCGCGGGATGCTGCGATCGCGGGCTACGAATGCCTCGGCATTACCACCCAGGTCGAGGAACACGCTGCCGCGCTCGACGCGCTTGACGATACCGGTGATCAGCTCGCCAACGCGATCCTTGTAGGCCTCGACGACCAGCGCGCGCTCGGCTTCGCGCACACGCTGCACGATGACCTGCTTGGCGGCCTGCGCGGAAATACGTCCGAAATCCGGATTGTCGATTGGCTGTTCGACATAGCCGCCCACCTCCGTGCCAGGCGCCTCGTCCTCCGCATCCATCAAGCGGATCTGGTTGTCGGGCGACTCCATCACGACGTCGTCAGCGACGACTTCCCAACGCCGGAACGTTTCGTAGTCGCCGGTTTCGCGATCGATCGCGACGCGCACGGCGACTTCCTCTTCTGCGTAGCGCTTCTTCGCGGCAGACGCGAGAGCAGCCTCCATCGCCTCGAAAATCACATCCTTCGGCACGCCCTTTTCATTGGCGACCGCGTCGACGACCATCAGTAATTCTTTGCTCATTTCCAACTCCGTCGCGATCGCGCGTGCGACCGGGGTGACTCCAATAATCGAGTTGCTGCTACCAGGTTCGCCTTCATTGTGGCAAAGACCGCAACGATGAACACAGCGCACTGCAACTCTGACTAACGCTAAATTTTCTTCTTCGCCCGCCGCTTCGGCAATTCCAGACCTTCCGGCTCCGGCCGCGCCTGCGGCATGCCAAGCGCGGAGTAGTCCGGTAGCAGGCGTGCCTTCGCGATATTCGCATGCACGATCTCGACCAGCTTTCCGTCCTGCTCCATCGAGATGCGATCGCCCTCGACCGTTTTGATCACTCCCTGAAACCTGCGTCGGCCATCCAGCGGCAAACTGGTGTTGACTTTGGCTACGTGGCCTGCAAATCGAAGGAAATGCGCAGGCGTAAACAATGGCCGCTCCAGACCCGGCGAGGATACTTCCAGCGTGTAACGCCCGGCGACCGGATCGTTGACGTCGAGTAATGCGGAAATCTCGCGGCTGGCGCGCTCGCAATCCTCGATGGTCACGCCACGATCCGGCTCATCGATGTAGATGCGCATCAGGCTACCGGCCGTATTCGGACTGAATTCGATGCCGACGAGCTCAAGCCCGAGGTCGGCAATCGCCGGAGCCAGAAGTGCGCTGAGTTCCTCGTTGGTCATAGTTCATCACTTTTTCGATCATCCCGGATCGCGAGAATCATTCAGCGGTCGTCCTGGCCGCGCAATTCAAGGAGAAAACCCAGAAACAAAAAATGGGCACAAGGCCCATTCCGTAGTTCGCCGTTGTAGCGCATCCGACATCGGCGAGCTGCATGGATCGCAGCCGGCGCATCCTGCGCCTGGAAAAAGAAAAGAGCCGCACTAGGCGGCCCGTCCCTTAGACCTGATAAAACTGGTAGCGGGGGCAGGATTTGAACCTGCGACCTTCGGGTTATGAGCCCGACGAGCTGCCAGACTGCTCCACCCCGCACCGAGCTGCGCAGTTTAACGACAATGCTGCGATACGGCAAGCCTTTCGCACGCTTTCGATCGGAGCATCGCGTCGACCGCTGCTCTGCATCGTTCTACTTCGCGACCGCGAGCGCGCGATTGCACAGTTCCAGCAATGGGCTCCACGCAACACCCAAGGCGAGCAATGCGAGTCCGTTCAACGACAGCCCCCAGCGGAACGACTGATCGGCCGGCAGCAGCAGCGGCGTGTCGTCGGCCGGCGCATCGAAATACATGACCTTGACCACGCGCAGGTAGTAGAACAAGCCGATGATCGCGAACACGATCGCGACGATCGCGAGCCAGAGCTGCCCGGCGTCGATGACCGCCTTCAGCACCATCAACTTGGCAAAGAAGCCGAACAGCGGCGGCACGCCGGCCAGCGAGAACATCGCGATCGCCATGATCCCCGCGTACCACGGATTGCGCTGGTTTAGACCCTTGAAGTCGTCGATCTCCTCGGCCTCGAACCCCACGCGCGCGAGCAGGATGATCACCCCGAATGCCGCGGTCGCCATCAGCGCATAACAGATCATGTAGAACATCGCGGCGGCGAGCCCCTCGGGCGTTCCATTGAC
>JBDTWV010000391.1:0-3509 GCA_040006495.1 Dokdonella sp. | reverse complement strand
GGCCCGCGCTACTGCCCGTCGATCGAGGACAAGGTGGTGCGCTTCGCCGACAAGACCTCGCATCAGATATTCATCGAGCCCGAAGGCCTGGAGACACCGGAGATTTATCCGAACGGCATCTCGACCTCGCTGCCGTTCGACGTGCAGCTCGATCTGGTGCGCTCGATCCGCGGTCTCGAAAAAGCGCACATCACGCGCCCGGGCTATGCGATCGAGTACGACTATTTCGATCCACGCGGCCTCAAGGCGTCGCTGGAAACCAAATCGATGGCCGGGCTCTACTTCGCCGGCCAGATCAACGGCACCACCGGCTACGAGGAAGCGGCCGCACAGGGCCTGATCGCCGGCCTCAACGCAGCCCGAGCGGTACGCGGCGACGAGGCGTGGACACCGCGTCGCGACGAGGCGTACATCGGCGTGCTGATCGACGACCTGATCAGCAACGGCACCATCGAGCCCTACCGCATGTTCACCTCGCGCGCCGAATATCGCCTGCATCTGCGCGAGGACAACGCCGACGTGCGCCTGACCGAACACGGTCGCGCGCTCGGCTGTGTAACGCCGGAACGGTTCGATGCGATGCGCCGCAAGCGCGATGCGGTCGGCGCAGAAACCGCACGCCTGCGCGCGCTGTGGGCTACCCCGGCCAATCCGCTCGGGCGCGCGGTCGACGCAGCGCTTGGTTTCGCGGTCAGCCGTGAAACCACCGCATTCGACCTGCTGCGCCGCCCCGAGGTGCTGTACCGCGATCTGGTCCGCGTCGAGGGCATCGGTCCAGGGGTTGATGACCCGCGCGCCGCCGAACAGGTGGAGATCGCGGTCAAGTACTCCGGTTATTTGGAGCGCCAGCAGGCTGAAGTCGAGCGCAACCGCCGCCACGACGACACCGTAATACCCGGCTGCTTCGATTTCGACGGCGTGACCGGGCTGTCTATCGAGGTGCTGGCGAAGCTGAAACAGGTACACCCACAGACGATCGCTCAGGCGCGGCATATATCCGGAGTGACGCCGGCTGCGATATCGTTGCTGCTGATCCACCTCAAGCGCGACGGCCGCCGGGTCGCCTGAGCTCACCCAACCGAGTCAACAGCGCATGCGCATCCTGGTCGTCGAAGATGATGCGCTGGTCGCCGACGCGATTCAGCGCGGCCTGACCGCGGCCGGTTACGCCGTCGACCAGGTGTCGTCCGCCGAAGACGCCGAGCGTGCGTTCAACTCATCAACGTTCGACCTCGCTGTCGTCGACATCGGGCTGCCCGGAGCCAGCGGCCTGGTCCTGCTGCAGCGCATGCGCCGCGCGGGATCGGCGCTGCCGGTATTGATCCTGACCGCGCGTGATGCGCTTGCCGACCGCGTCAACGCGCTGGATCTGGGTGCCGACGACTATCTGGTCAAGCCGTTCGAACTGCCCGAGCTGGCTGCGCGCTGCCGCGCGCTGATCCGGCGCAGCCGTTCGGCTGCGAGCGCTGAACTGACGATTGGTCAGATGAGCCTGGATCTTGCCTCGCATGGCGTCGTCGTCAGCGGTGGCTCCGTCGACCTGACGCCGCGCGAATGGGCAGTCCTCGAGTGCCTCGCGCTCAACGCCGGGCGTGTCGTCGCAAAGGAGCGACTGCTCCAGACCATCGCGACCTGGGCTGACGAAATCGGCGCCAATGCGATCGAGGTCTACGTCTCACGCCTGCGCGTAAAACTCGGCGCTGGCGTGCCGATTCGCACCGTGCGCGGCGTCGGATACCGGCTGGATGAAACCGTCGCCTGACCGCGCACCGTCGGTGCGCCATCGCCTGCTGCGGTTCTTGCTGGCGCCGCTGGCGCTGATGCTCGGCATCGGCATCTTCGTCGACTACCAGAGCGGCGCGCTGCCGATCCACCGCGCCTACGATCAGGTCTTGCGCGAGGCTACCTTGGCGATAGCCGCGCACCTGCGCAACGAAGATGGCACGATCGTCGCCGACTTGCCGCCGCAAGCGATCGACGTGTTGCGCTCGGACAGCCGCGACGCGATCTACTACATCGTGCGCGGACCGCACGGCGAGCTCATCAGTGGCGATCCCGACCTGCCGATCGGAGATCCGGATGCCGCGACGCCCTCGTTTCAGGATGCGCTCTATCATGGCCAGCCGATCCGCATTGCTGCTTACACCGCACCCGTCGGCACCGCCAAGGTGACGATCGCGGTCGCCGAGACCCTGCACAAACGCACGCGTGCCGCGCACCGCATCCTGGTCGGCATCGTCCTGAGCGACGGTTTGCAACTGATCGGCACGTTGGTCCTCATCTGGCTCGGCGTGCGCTACGGCGTACGCCCTTTGCGGGCGCTCAGCGCGCAGATCTCGGCGCGTTCAGCGCGTGAACTGGCGCCGCTGGACCAGGCCACGGTTCCGAGCGAGGTGCGCCCGCTGGTGCAGGCATTCAACGGGCTGCTTGAATCGGCCGGTTTGGCAGCGCTCGCGCAACAGCAATTTCTGGCCAATGCGGCGCACCAACTGCGCACGCCGCTCGCTGGCATCATCGCCCAGCTGGACCTGCTCGCCCACGACCCCGACGCTGGCATGATCCGTGATCGCGTGGTCGTCCTGCATGAGGGGACGCGGCGGCTCGCCCATATCGCCAACCAGTTGCTGGCGCTGGCGCGCGCTGAACCATCGGCCAATCTCGCCCACGACTTCCATCGAGTCGATCTCGCCGCACTGGTCGCGGAAATCGTAAGCCAGCATCTCGATCGCTCGCTGCTGGTGCAGATCGATCTCGGCGCGGAAGCCGAGGCGGCGAGCGTGCAGGGCAGCGCGTGGCTGCTCCGCGAGCTGCTCACGAATCTGGTCGACAACGCGCTGCAATACACGCCGACAGGTGGCTGCATCACCGTGCGCTGTGGTTCGAGCGAACGCGGCGCGTTTCTTGAAGTCGAGGACGATGGCCCGGGGATCGATGAGTCCGAGCGCATGCATATCCACGAGCGCTTCTACCGGGTACCCGGATCGCCGGGCGGCGGCTGCGGCCTGGGCCTAGCGATCGTCGACGAAATCGCGCGCGTGCATGATGCACGCCTGACCATCAGCGCAGCCGCTGGCGCGCATGGCACGCTGGCGCGGGTGGATTTTCCGTTGCGCTGACGCATTGGCGAAAAAAACGAAAAATCTTCGCTACTGAAAGCTGATTGTAAGCATCGCGGCGTTATCTTAGTCGAGTGCCCGGCAAGGCTTCCCCCTTCCACTCCCCTGGAAGTGCCTTGCCCGACCACCGAGCGGCCCACTTCCCCAGGGTGGGCCGCTCCTCCTTATTTCGCAGGTGCGCATTCACCGCTGCGCCTCACCCGTCGCAATACACACACGAATGACCGCCCGCGGTGCGCGGCTGCCGCCGGCACGATAGTCGGTCCATCGGCTCCATGTCGGCCCCGCTGCGCGGGCGATGCGTGGCCAATCAGACCCAACTGTCCCACGCCTGACGCGTGTATCTCGACACACGCGTGGGTCGGCAAATAACCTACCCCGCGCCGCCTTCTT
>JBDTWV010000390.1:0-3523 GCA_040006495.1 Dokdonella sp. | reverse complement strand
GGATCGATCGCAACCGATTCGCGCAACTCCTTTACCGATCCCCGGTTCTCGTCCTTGCCACGGTCCCACAGACGATTCACCTCGTAGCTCAGTGCGTTGTAGCGCCCGACATATTTCCAACCGACCTGGCGCGTGATGAAGTCGACCATCGCGGTCGTGGTCGGCGCGATGATCGCGTCGAGAATCGGATCGTTGCTCATTTGCTGCGGCGCGAACGGAAACGGGTCATACGCGGTCACGTTGGAGTCGTAGCGGCTGCCGAGTTTGCCCTCGTTGCGGTACACCTCACGCAGGTAGGCTTGGGTTTCCAGGCGGCCGCCGGCGTGGCGCACGAACGCCGGATCGAGTCCCGTCAGCGCGGTGACGCGGGTGACGATGCGCTCCAGTGCCTGCGGGTCGGAATGGCCCCTGAGTAGATCGGTCACATAGTCGCCACGCGTGTACGCGATGACATCCGCCATCGCCGCATCGGTCAGCTTGCCCTGGCGGTCGAGATTTGCCGCGGCAATGCTCGGCAGGGTCAGCATCCACGGCAATGGCGACAGGTCGCCATTGTCTGAGGCGGCCGGATCGAGATACGGTGACACCAGCACCAACCCGCTCATCGCAACGCCGAGCCGCGTCTGCAGATAATGCGTGATGCGCGGCCCGCGGAACCCACCATAGCTTTCGCCGACCAGGTATTTGCGCGAGGTCAGGCGATCGTTCTTGACCAGCCAGTCGTAAATGATCCGCGACAGGTATTCGATGTCGGTGTCGGTCGTGTAGAACTTCTTCTTCGCCTCATCCTCGGCCACGCGGGCGCGGCTGAAACCGGTGCCGACCGGGTCGATGAACACCAGATCGGTGAAATCGAGCCAGGTACCCGGATTGTCAAGCGCCGTGGCGGGGTCGGACGGGCTGTCGCCCGCGGCGCCAAACTGCACGCGCTTTGGGCCGAGCGCACCCAGGTTTAGGTAAACCGAAGAGGCGCCGGGACCGCCATTCAATGCGAACGTAATCGGCCGGTTTTTGCCGGGCATGGTGTAAGCGATGAACATCACGTCGGCGATCGTCTTGCCTTTCTCGTCCTGCACGGGCAGTGACCCGACGGTCGCGTCGTACGTGATCTTGCGTCCCCCGACCACGGTGCTCTGGCGTACGGCCTTGTCGGCCGGGAACGGGGTCAACTTGAAGTCCGCTTTGCCAGCTTCGGCGCTGGTGTCCTTCGCGCCGTCCTTCACTGCATCGTCGGCAGCGAACGCGCGCATAGGCGACCACGCGCCGATCACCATGCACGCTGCAAAGACGATAGGCAGGGAACGCTTCAACATGTCGGTCGATCCGCAGGCAGGGTGGGCGCTCAGCGTAGCGCCACCGTGCCCCGTGGCGATGTGCCAAAAGGGGGAGGCGCAGCGCAAACGCGATGCTCCGGTTCCGCGGGAGATTCGCGCGCGCATCCTTGTCTGTGGGCCAATCGCCACAACCTCGAACGTCGCCGGCGCGGCACGCGCCGGTACCCCTTTCCAGCAGGAGATTGGCATGTCCCTTTCCATGTACGAGGCGTCGGTTCCGGTATTCAGCCGCGGGCTCACCCAACTGGCCGAGATCCTGGATAAGGCCGCCGCGCATGCGCAAGCGAAGAAGATCGATCCGGCCGTACTGGTCAATGCGCGCCTGATTCCCGACATGTTCCCGCTGCCGCGCCAAGTGCAGATCGCGACCGATCATGCGCGCGGCGCGTGCGCACGTCTGGCCGGTCTGGAGCGGCCTGCGTATCCGGATACCGAAACCACGTTCGATGACCTGCAGACGCGCATTGCGAACACGCTCGCCTATCTCGAAACCTTCAAGCCGGCCCAGATCGATGGCAGCGAGAACCGCGTGGTCACGGTGCCGATCCGCGGCACCGACACGCACTTCAAGGGCGCGCCGTACCTGCTCGGTTTCGCAATGCCGAATTTCTACTTCCACACCACCACCGCATACGCGATCCTGCGTGCCAGCGGCGTCGACGTCGGCAAGGCCGACTTCATCGGGCCGCTGCCGACCTGAGCGCGACCGGATTAGCCGCGCGCAGAGTTCTGTCGCGGCTACGCCGCTCGCATCAAACATCACGTGACTGGGTATTGGTGGGAGGAGTGACGGAAGTCGCGGTGCTCTTGCCTTGGCGCATAAGAAGGCTTCGCGGCTTCCGCCGCTCCCACAAAGCGCGGCGAAACTGTGCCGAGCGGCGATAGAATGCGCGCATGCATGAATTGTGGACATTCCTCGTCGCCTGGATGAACGGTCATGCAGTCACGCCGCTGCTGGCTCTGCTGCATCTGAACGGACTGGCTGGCGATCCGAACGAGATCGCCGCGGCGCTGCTTATCGCGATTGCGCAGATCGCGGTGATCGGCCTGATCTTCCGTCCGCTGGAAACCTTCGCGCCGGCGGAAAAATGGATTGACCGACGCTACACGCGAATCGATCGCACCTATACGTGGCTGATGCTGCTCGGTCTCAATCCGCTGTTCGCGTATCTGGTACTGACGCCGCTTGCGAACTGGTTCAGCGGCGGCGGTGCGGTCGATAGCGCCGCCAGCGGCCTCGTACTCTGGGTGCCGTGGTTCGACCATCATCCACTGACGCTGTTTTTCGTCTACTACCTGATCTACGACTTCGCCTACTACTGGATGCACCGCACCCAACACCTGATTCCGTGGTGGTGGGCACTGCACAGCATGCATCACAGCCAGCGCCAGATGAGTTGCTGGACCAACGACCGCGGCAGCTATGTCGACGGCTTCCTGCAATCGATGGTGCTGGCGACGGTAGGTTTATTCATTGGCGTCGCGCCGGACCAATTCGCGCTGCTGATGTTCATTGGTGAACTTGCGCAGAATTTCTCCCACGCGAACGTGCGCTTCGGTTTCGGTCGTGTGTTCGAGAAGCTGTTCGTCGACCCGAAATTCCATCGCCTGCATCACATGATCGTCGACCCCGAGCGCCCGCGCCTGCACGACTGCAACTACGGTCAGGTTTTCTCGATCTGGGACGTCGTGTTCGGCACCGCTCTATACGGCGAGGCACCGCGCGCGACCGGGGTCGGCGATCCGATGGTCGACATCGACAACGAGCGCGGTCTGGTGGCGATGCAGTGGGGCGCGTTTCGGCGCTTCTGGGGCGCGCTGTGGAAAGTCTCCGGATGGACGCCCGGCGACGTCGCGTTCAGTGCCGACTACACGCCGATTTCGACGCGCGACATGGACCTGCACACATTTGCGCATCCCGCGTCGCCGACCGCGTCTGCGGACAGCGAAGGCAATCGCGAGGCGATGGCCTCCGGAAGCTGAGCCGACCAGCGTTGGCAAGCGTATTGCAACGGTGCGCCGTGCTGCTGGACGCTGCCTCGGCGATATCGGACGTCATCTGCAGATTTGCACAAAGCGAACCGAAATGGGCGCACACTCAGGAGACCTCACGCGGAACTGATCGCCCGCGAATTGTTGGTATCCGACCATGCATGCATCCGGACCTGATCATCGATTGCAGGAGATCC
>JBDTWV010000389.1:0-3532 GCA_040006495.1 Dokdonella sp. | reverse complement strand
GCTCGCCGATCATGATCTCGCCCCCGGTGATGTCCTCGAGCCCGGCGATCATCCTGAGCAGCGTGCTCTTGCCGCAGCCGGACGGACCCACCAACACCACGAATTCCTCGTCGGCGACATCGAGGTCGACGCCGTGGACGACCGCGTGATTTTCATACGATTTGCGCACCTGGCGCAGGGTGACGGTGGCCATGTCAATCCTGGAAACAGACCAGATGAATGAACGACGAATTGCACGGATCGGCGGAATCGGACCCCACGAGGGCCGGAACGTACGAATACCCGGCGCGACCGCCAACCGCAGTCACCGCAGCCGCTCCGTTCGACCAGTCCTGACACGTCGTGGCGGACGTGCCCGTAGCGGACAGCGAGGCACTTCCCCCCCAGATTCCCGTATTGCCGTACACCTGCGTACCGTCCGCGCTGATGCCCGGCGCGGCATCCCAGAGCGTCGTGCTGAACATGTTCGATGCCGTCGCCTTGAGGAGAACGCCATCGGCGCGCGCCCACGGCGCTCCCGCCGTGTTGAAGCGCGACCCCGCAGCGACGCTCGACGTTGCCAGGAGTGCCTTGTACGTGCCCGGCAGCGTCGCCGCGGCTGCCTCGGTCTGGCACAGGTTGTCGGCGTTGGCGATGCCTCCACCCGGCGACCAGGACGCAGCCGTGGTGAATGCCATCCGGTGTGCAGGCGGCGGCGCAACCTGCACCGCAGCAGCGCGGTCGATCCCGATGCAGTACAACGGCGAAGGTGTCGCGCAGGACATCGTGCTGGTGTACAACAGCAATAATCCTTGGCCGTCGGCCGATCCGTGCACGACGCTGCCTAACGTGCTGGTGAAGCTGGCACAATCCCCACCGCTGAATACTCCGCCCATGGTGCTCGCGGTCGTGACCGCGACCTGTCCGACGTCGGCACCGTTTTGATTCAGGCGCAGCGGGTAGCGCAACCTGCCGTTGGCCAGATCGCCGGCGGTATCGGCGACCGGTTTTCCGTCCGGGCGAATCCATCCGCTCGCCGAACCCAGCCGGGACACTGCACTTACCGCGGCAGTCGAGAGGAATGCGCGATAGTTTCCCGGTAGAGCCGCCGCAGCAGCAGCCGTCTTGCAAAATGTATCGGCGCCGGCGAGACCGCCCATATTGCCATTCACGCTCTGCGAGGTTACGAATGCGATATTCGGACGTAGATCGAATATCGCCGTCACTGCATGCGCGGCACTCATCGATACAACGCACTGTCCGGTCCCGCTACAGTCTCCGCTCCAGCCTTTGAAATCAGACAGCGTCGCCGCCGACCCGCTGGCGGCGCTCGCCGTAAGCGTGACCATTGTGCCGGGATTGAACGGCGCCGCGCACGTCATGCCGCAGTTGATGCCGGCCGGCACGCTGGTGACGGTGCCCGTTCCCGTGCCGGCCGTCATCACGGTCAGCACAAACTGGCTCGCCCCGAAGCTGGCCGTCACAGAGCGGGCGGCATCCATCATGACCGTGCACGGAGCGGTGCCGCTGCATCCGCCACCACTCCAGCCATCGAATGTCGAGTTCGCTCCCGGCGCCGCGGTGAGTGTCACGCCGGTGTTGGCGATATAACCCGCTTGGCACGTGGCGCCGCAACTTATGCCGCCGTTCGCGGCGACGGTCCCGGTGCCCGATCCGGTTTTCATTACGCTCAAAGCGAAGCTCGGCAATGGCGCGCAGAGGCTCGCTGCATAGGTTGCGATCGCGGAAGCGGTTGCGCGCGTCGCGCCGTCGCGCACGGCGCCGGCGATCAGCTCGTTGCCGGTGACCCCGAACAGGTAGCGAAGGATCAGCACGCCATCGGTCAGCGGATCGGCTTTCCCGTTGCCATCGATGTCAAACGCAGGGTGGACGTCGGCAAGAAAGTTGCCGACATCAGTGGCCGTCATGCGCGTCGCGTTCTGCCCCAACCCGCCTGAGACCAGCGCATTGCCGGTAACCCCCAGCATATTACGGATGGCCAGCAATCCGTCAGTCAGCGCATCGCAATTGGTCGAGCCATCGATGTCGAGCCGCGGCGTGCCCACTGGGGGCGCAGCAAAAGTAGCGACGACGCTCGCAGCGCCGTTCACGGTGAAACTGCAGCCCCCTGTGCCGGTACAGGGCCCCAGCCATCCGGTGAATTGCTGACTCGCTCCGGGTGCGGCGGTCAACGTCAGCATCGTGCCGTCAGTGTAACTGCCAGTGCACGTCGCGCCACAAGCGATCGTTCCGGCGTTCGCGCTAACTGTACCGGTGCCGCTACCCGTTCGGACGATCGTTACGGTCGAATCAGCCGCAAGCGTTGTTGAAGCAGAAAGCGCAAGGAATGCCGTACTTCCGGTGAGCACGAGCACCACAGCGAGCCGCAGTTGGAGGAATGCACCCACGTTGGACTCCTTACGGTAGATTTATGCGGAGAGGAGTCAAGTTTATCATTGGCATCAGTCTCATTCCGCGAACGGCGAAAGAGAGGATCCAAAAGTCCAGCGCGACTTCTTTCCCCCCATCGGTTCTCCACACCATGCGTTAGCGCTCCGCGATCGGCCGTTGAAATGAAGAGGACTTGCAGGCGATGCCGCCAGTGTTGCTCGAAACATTGCTAGAACCGGTGCCAGATTTCGCTAACGACAGGATTGGATCGGCCGCGACCGGTCCGGCATCGAAGGGCGCTGCAACCGGCACATCGACCGACTACCGTGACCGGATCGGCCTTCCCCGCTTCGGATGCGAGCCCGCGGCCGTCGATGGGCTTGCGTATCCAGCGGTAGGCTCTTCCACCTCAAAAGTAAAGGGGCTGCGGACAGTCAGACCACCATACTCGCCACGATCCTGCAGGTCTTCTGAAAGCAGAATGTCGCAATTCTGCATTTGTGCGGCACCCACGACCAGGCTGTCCCACCAGCTCAACCGATGGCGATCCTCGATATCCCGGGCCCGACGAATCAACGCCGCGTCGATCGCCTGTGGATGCCAGGCCAGTATCGCTTGTATGTCCTCCCACGCATCGGCTCGCTTGAGACCGGGTTCGAGCTCGCGCGTAACCGTGACGTAATACTCGTTCAGTACCTGAATGCTCGTCCGGCCGCGCTGCTCGTGCCAGAGGCGAGCCAGCCATCCTGCGGCAATCGGCTGTTTCTTTGACTCCGCGGCATCGCGCGCATAGACGAATACATTGGTATCAACGAATACGAGCTCGCTCATGGAGATCCTCTCTGGGGGGATAGCGCTTCCTGGATCGCTGCAACTTTCTGGGCGGTTTGCCGAGAAACGTCCGCATCGCGCGCTCGTACTCCGTCAATTCATGCATGCGTCGCGCCAGCATCTCGCCGACCATGCGCGAAACACTAATGTTGTGTTCCGCCGCGTAAACCCGCGCCCATCCAGCGGTCTTCTCATCCAGAGTAATGGTGACGTTTTTCATAAGAACGATACATACGGAGAAAGACACGATCTCAGTAACACTGTTTACGTGTCTTTATTTCAATTGATGAATCAACGAGCCCGAGCCATGCGGAACTCCAATGCAGCGTCC
>JBDTWV010000388.1:0-3539 GCA_040006495.1 Dokdonella sp. | reverse complement strand
TTGGCGCGGCGATTGGCTCGCGCATCCAGGAAATCGGCGGCATCAGCTACGGCGCCTTCATCGTGCCGGGGCTGATCATGTTGTCTTTGCTTACGCAGAGCGTGTCGAATGCGTCATTCGGCATCTATTTTCCCAAGTTCACCGGTACGATCTACGAGTTCCTCTCGGCGCCGGTGTCCTTCGTCGAGATCCTTCTGAGCTATGTAGGCGCTGCCGCAACCAAGTCGATCATCCTCGGCGTGATCATCCTTGTCACCGCAGCGCTGTTCGTGCCGTTGCAGATCCTGCATCCGGCATGGATGCTGCTGTTCATGGTGCTGACCGCGGTCACCTTCAGCCTGCTGGGTTTCGTGATCGGGATCTGGGCCGATGGCTTCGAAAAGCTGCAGGTCGTGCCGCTGCTGATCATCACGCCGCTGACCTTTCTCGGCGGCAGCTTCTATTCCATCGATATCCTGCCGCCCTTTTGGCAGAAGGTGACCTTGCTCAATCCCGTCGTTTACCTGGTCAGCGGTTTTCGCTGGAGCTTCTACGGCATCGCCGATGTCAGCGTCGGCATCAGTCTGGCGATGACCGTCGTGTTCCTGGCGATCTTGCTGGCCACCGTGGCGTGGATCTTCAAGACCGGTTACAGGCTCAAGACGTAGCCTTTTCGTCAGCGCGATCGTAGGCGTGCGTGGCTTGGTCGCTGGTGATTCCCCCGCCGGCGGCTGATAAGATCCATTTCACGAACCAGACGCGGGACCAACATGCCCATGACGATCTTGCTCTTGCGCCACGGCGAGGAGCCCAAGGATGCGAATAGCCTCGATCTCTCCGCCACCGGACGGGAGAGGGCGGCAAAGCTCGCGTCGTTCATTCCGAAGCGATTCGCCATCCCCGACTTTATTTTTTCGGCGGCGCCAACCGATGCAAGCGTGCGCTCCTACCTCACCGTGCGTCCCCTCGCCGATTCGATCCGCGGACGCGTCGACGGTTCATACAAGGCGCGCGAATTCGGATTGCTCGCCTCCAAGCTGTTGGCCGATCCCGCGTTCGTCGGCAAGTTGATCGTCATTTGCTGGACGCACAGCGAGTTGCCAGCGCTTGCGGGTGCGCTCAACGTCAGATCGGGAGACTTTCCGGAGAAATGGGACGAGAAGGTCTTTAATCTGGTCTTTCAGCTGACGTACAAGGGGCGCAGCCGGCCAAAGGTAAAAAAAGTCCCCGAACCTTTCTGATTTCCAACCAAGGGCTCGGACGAAGGCCTCGCAACGTCGATAATTATTACAGCGTTAGGAAAGTTTCAATGTAAGTATCTGAAATTACGGAAATATAGTTGCGGCGCGCATATTGCTTTAGTACCCGGAGCCGGAGCTGCCGGTGCTATTTGGGGACTGCAATGAGACTGAAAAATTTATTGGGTTCGCTGGCGCTCGGTTTCGCGCTGATCGGTTGGATAGTTCCGAGCGCGCAGGCGACTGGGATCCTCAGCGGTGTTTGGTACACGTTCCAGTTTGGCGGTACCGGCTCCGCGCTCGACGCGTGTACCTCGTGTACGGTCGGAAACATCGGCATTGCTGCGCCTTCCTCGCCGTGGACGATCAGCCTGGCCGGGCCATTTCAATTGATCGTGACGGACGGCTTCGCCGCGGGCGATCGCTTCCAGCTCTTCGATAACAATGTCAGCCTTGGCTCGACCAACGCGGTTGCTGATTCAGGGGTCAATTGCGACAACAACGTCCTCGGCTGCTTGGCCAACCCTGCGTTTAGCCATGGAACCTTCCTGCTCGGCGCCGGAAACCATTCCCTCACCGGTATCGCGACCGTCTCTCCATTCGGCGGCGGGGCGGGCTTCTTCATCATTCGCGCAGTCGCCGTGGTCCCGGAACCCGGATCGCTGGCGCTGATCGCCCTTGGCCTCGGGATTCTCGGCTTCACGATGTCGCGTTCCCGCCGCGTCTGACCGTTTCCGACCTTCAAGCGCAACGGCCGCTTATGCGGCCGTTGTGCTTTCTGCCTGGCGCAGCCTTTGCGGCAGACTTCGTGCGAATAAGCCTCCTGCATCACGCTGGCGGCGACAGCGGCGCGAGGCCAGGGATGCAGCAGCTCGCGCCTTCCCGAAAAGCGCGTGACGGTCAGATCGAAGCTGCGGAAAAATGCACCGGGCTGCATTTGCCCATGAAGCCGCTGCGGAACTGCTTGAGCACGGTTGACCTGCATCAGGACACGCCAGAAGCGCTGCGCGTACTCCTCGGGCAGGCGCGTTGAGACGCACAGGCGCGCACGCCCAAGTGTGCCAACAAAATATTGTTGACAATATACTAAAACGCGCAATAATCAGCTGCCCAGCGCCCCGACTTTCGGCCCCATGTCCCGCACTAAGCCGGTTCAGCCGGCACCGACAACCGCCCACGACACGGCCATCGACGTGCTGCGCGAGCATTCGCTGACGACCCTAGTGCAACGCGAGCTCGAGCGGCAGATCATCTCGGGCCAACTCGAGGCGGGTGCGAAGTTGAACGAGGCCGAGATTGCGGGCGAGCTGCGCGTTTCGCGCGGACCGGTACGCGAAGCGTTTCGCGCACTCGACCAGTCCGGCTTGGTGCGCACCGAAAAGAATCGTGGCGTGTTCGTGCGCCAGGTCTCGCTCGAGGAAGCCTATGAGATCTACGAAGTTCGCGCCGCGCTCGATGGCCTGATCGGGCGACTCGCTGCCGAACGCATCCTCCCCGCCCAGTTGCAGCGCCTGCGCGAAATCGTCAAGCGCATGCACGCCGCCAGCCGGGCTCTCGACGCGCAGGCGTATTTTCCTTTGAACATCGAATTTCACGCGATCCTCGGCGAGGCCGCAGGCAATCGGGCGCTGCTGCAGAACTACCAGCGCATCGTCAACGAGCTCAATCTCTACCGTCGCGAAGTGATCGCCCGCAGCACCGAGAGCATTCCCGCGTCGACCAAGGACCACGAGTCGATCGTCAACGCCGTGGCCAAGGGCGACGGCGCGCTGGCAGGGCGACTGTTGTTCGAGCATGTACTCAACGGCCGCGAGCGCCTGCACCGAGTGTTGCAGTCGGGACCCGCGCAGCGCGCAAAGGCCGCGCAAAAGGTCGCGACTTAATTCTGTCACCAGCAACGGCCAGCCTGAAAGGAAGCAGTTCTCCATGCCAACGACAAAAACAAAATCGCCGGTAAACGCCAATGGCGTGACTTACCGGTGGCCGGACAAGCCAGTCGTGGTCGTGTGCATCGACGGCGGCGATCCAGCGTATTTCCAGCAATTCCTTGCCGACGGCGTCATCCCCAATATCGCCCGCTTCATCAAGCAGGGCTTCAGCACGGTGGCCGACGGCACGGTGCCGAGCTTCACCTGCCCCAACAACATGTCGATCATCACCGGCACGCCGGCGTCGCGC
The DNA here is from genome assembly GCA_040006495.1 of Dokdonella sp. Taxonomy (GTDB): domain Bacteria; phylum Pseudomonadota; class Gammaproteobacteria; order Xanthomonadales; family Rhodanobacteraceae; genus Dokdonella_A. The sequence continues at coordinate 144 of JBDTWV010000388.1, read as the reverse complement.
CACGGCATCTCCGGGAATTTCTACCTCGACACGGCGACCGGTAAGGCGGTGGTGATGTCCGGCCCCGAGCTCCTGCGTGGCGATACCATCCTGTGTCAGTTCGCGCGCGCCGGTGCCCGTGTCGTGTCGATCACGGCCAAGGAC
>JBDTWV010000387.1:0-3548 GCA_040006495.1 Dokdonella sp. | reverse complement strand
TCTCGGCAATGCGTTCCTTGCCGGCACCGTTCGGACCGGTGATCAGGACCGGAATATCCGCGCGCGCGACCTGGCAGGCCAATTCGACGACGCGCTCGGTCGCAGCGGACGCGAACACCAATCCGCGCAGGTCGTATTTCGTTTCGAGCGCCTTGCGCCGCCGTCGCCGCTCACCATGGAAGCGCGCCACTTCCCGCGTCGCCTGGGACAGTTCGAGCAGGTTCTCCACGCTCGCCAGCAACTTCGGATCGTCCCAAGGCTTGGCCATGTAATCCGCCGCGCCGGCCTTGACCAGTTCAACTGCGGTTTCCAAGTGTGTCCATGCGGTCAGCAGGATGATCGGCAGGTCCGGATGGCGCTCGCGGATCGCCTGATACAGCGCGACGCCCTCGTCACCTGAGGTCGTGTCGGTGCTGAAGTTCATGTCCTGCACGACCAGTTCGACGTCCTCGCGCGCGAGTAGCGCGAGGCCTTCCTTCGGCGAGTCTGCGGTCAGCGTGCGGATTTCGCGCAGACTGAACAACATGTCGAGTGCGGTGCCAACGGCCGGGTTGTCATCGATGACCAGAACAGTGCGCATGCGGTTATTTGTGGATTTGTGAGTGCGAACTGCCCGTTTGGATGCGGCGCTACGCGAAAAGGTTGCAGATTAATGCATCCGGCCATTTGGTTGCATTACGGTGGGCGCGCCGGCAGACGATGCTCTTCTGCGATCACATTCGAAAAGCATCGCGCCTGCCGGCGCTCCCACAAAGAACCGCTATACAGATCGTGTCGCCACCGCCGGCGGCACGCGCGAGGCGCGCAGCGCCGGGCCGAGTACCGCGAGCTGGCCGAGCAACCACAGGCAGACGAAACCGATCGGCACGTAGTACCACGGCAGGCGTGGCGACTGATACGCCTGCATCATCCACAGGCTGAGCGCATAGGCGAGGATGCCCCCAGCGATCAGCCCCATCGTGGTGATGATGAAATTCTCGGTTTGGAAGTAACGCAGAATATCGAACTTTGTCGCGCCGAGCGCGCGCCGCGTGCCGATCTGGCGCGTACGTTGCGCGACCCAGAAACTGGCCATCCCGACAATACCGAGCGCGGTGATGGCGAGCAACGCAAAGATCACCACACCGAGGATGATCGCCATCGCGCGGTCGCCGGAATACGCGTCGCGACGCAAGGTTTCGATACTGCGCATCTTGCCGATGATTCGGCCGGGATTCGCTGACGCAAGTTTTTGTTCGACTGTCTTCATGACCTCGTCGCGCCGTCCCGGCTCCGCTTTCACCAGATAGCGCGTGGAATCGCCATACGGCATGTGGGCCGGCACCAGTGCCGAATTTTCGATTGAGTCGGCGTTAACCCAAGGCTGCTGCGCGCGCTCGATGATGCCGATGATGGTGCTGGTCGGCGGGTCCTGATCCATGTAGACCTGCTTGCCGATCGCATTGCCATCCGGGAACAGTTTGTCCGCAAGCGCTTGCGTCACAATCACTACGGCCGGCTTCACGCTGACGCCGAACGTTTCCCGGGTGACGTCTTCGGGTTTGAAGTTGCGGCCTGCGGCCAGCTTGAAACCGAAACTATCGATTGCGTGCTCGTCAACGATGTACAACGTCGTTTCCGCGGTCGAGGTCTTCTGCTTCGGTTGCAGGTTGATGCCGGTACTCCAGCCGCCACCGCTCATTGGCGCTGAATTTGTACTCGTCGCATCGACGACGCCGGGCATCTGGCGCAACAAGGCGAGGTCCGCCTTCTCGGTCGCATAGGCATCGAAGCCTTGGCCGAAACCAGTACTGCCGAACCAGAACGTGTCGGTTTCGTTCATGCCGCTCGGGCGATGCATGCGGTCGAGGCGCTGACCGATGATGAACAGCGCATTGCAGACAATTGCCAGCGTCAGCGCTACCTGCAGTCCGATCAGGATCATCGCGACCTTGCTGCGCATCAATGCTGAGAAAATGGGGCGGATTTCCATGGGTTTCTCCTTCACATCTTCAATTGCGCGGCGGGCTGCACGCGACAGGCCCGCCAGGTTGGATACAGGCCGGCCAGCAGTGCCGAAACAACCGCCAGCGCGATCGTCATCGCGACCATCGTCCAATCGAGATGGGCGACGGTTTTGTAGTTCGCATACAACGCCCGCACCGCGAGGAGACCGAGTCCGGTCAGCAACAATCCAAGGAAGCCACCCGTCAAACCGACGACGCCCGATTCAATCAGGAACTGGGTAAAAACCTCGCGCCGGCTGGCACCGAGCGCGCGACGCAGGCCGATCTCGCCGGATTTGCGCGTGAACTTCGCCAGCAGCAGGCCAATCGTGTTGACCAGGCACACGATCAGGAACGCGAACGCTAGCCCGGTCTGGACTTCGACATCGCGCGAGACGACTTTCTGGTTGCTCATCCATTCGGTGACATTCAACAGGCGGTTGTTGAGTGGGCGTGGGAAGCGGCCGAGCTTCTTCTGTTCACTGACATAGTTGTCGAGGAACGAGTGGTATTCGGCAACGCGGGCCGGCGAGTCGAGCTGTGCCCACATCTGAATCCAGACGCAATCCGATTGCAGATACGCATCCCAGCCATCGCCGGGCGACTTCCAACACGAGTTGTTGCCGCTGGCGCGCTGCTTGAGGTCGATTGCCGTTGTGAATGGCATGAAAAATTCGTCCGGTTCGTCGAACGCGCCATTGGTCAAGTCGTAGTAGCGAAAGCGCAGATTCCAGTCACCGAGCACGCCGACGATGCTGTAGTCGATGCCGTCCATGCGCACGGTCTTGCCAGTACTGTCCTGGCCGCCGAACAGTTTTTCATTGAGGTCCTTGCCGAGCACGATCACGCGCGCATGGCTGTCATCCTGATCATGATTCCACGGTCCGCCATATTTGAACGGCGGTTCGAACATCGGGAAGAAGTCCGTATAGGTAACGCGCCCCAGCGACTGGAACGGCTTCAGATCCTTGTTGTCGGGCTGCACCGGCAGTGCCAATTTGAACATCGCGACCTGTTTGTCGGCCTTGCCCGCTTTCATCAACGCGACGGCATCCTGATACGTGACCTGGTCCGGGGGACTGCCGTCGGCGTTGAACGACTCATCCGCACTCCAGTTGTCGAGCTGGACGTAGTGCAGCTTGCTGCTCTTCGACGGAATCGGATCGCTGCTCATCAGATGCAGTACGGTCAACGTGGTCATGCTGGCCGCAATGCCAAGCGCGATGCCGATCACCATCAGCGCGGTCAGGGTCGGGTTGCGCTTGAGGCTGCGCAGGCCCAGTTGCAGGTAGTAGGTGAACATGGTGAGTCCTTTGTGCATTTCCTTCTCCCAGAGGAAGAAGGGAAGATGTCACGCGACCGCTGAAGCGGCTTGGTTGTCGTTGAGCATCGGTTTGCCCAGCGTCGGCTCCTCGTCGAAATCGGTCACCTGACCGTCGATCACATGCACATTGCGATGAGCGCGCGCGGCGAGCTCCGCATCGTGGGTGACCATCACGATCGTGGTTCCCTGCCGGTTGATTTCCTCCAGCAGCTCCAGCACTCCGCGCGCCATCAGCGAAT
>JBDTWV010000386.1:0-3548 GCA_040006495.1 Dokdonella sp. | reverse complement strand
GCGCGCCCCGGCTGGAAAGTCTTGCGCGCTTTGGGCTCGGCACTGGCGATCGATGGTTTTGGGTTTGTCGAAATCGACGAGGTGCGGGCGCAGATGGGCCAGGCGTCGCATGTCGAAGTCGGTGAGGATGCACCGCCTCATCCGATGGGGCGGCTAGCGCTCCGCTTTGACGACGCAAATCTGGTGGGAGAGCCGGAGCGCACGATGGGTTCGGGAGCGGACAACGCCAATACGGTTTCCGCAGCTCCGGTACGTCTCACGCGCATCACCACGACTGCGATCTACTCGGCCGATGCAGTGTTGCGTCGTTCGCCGGCCTTGCAGGCGCATCCGCTTGCGCGCAAAGCCTGCGTCACTCTGCATCCGCAAGATGCGCTGGCGCTCGGGCTCGGGCATGGCGCAATTGCCCACATTTCCGGCACGCCGCTTGCGGTCGAAGTGTCGACCCGCGTGCCGCGCGGCGGCGCATGGGTCGAGACCGGTCTTTCCGCAACCGCGACATTGCCGCCGTATGGCGCCGCCCTCGACATCGTGAAGGCGTAACTCTCGACATGAACTGGATCTTCGACGCTTATCAATGGTGCGCCACGTCGTTTCCGACGTTGACGATGGCAGTCAGCCTGCTGCTGTTCCCGTTGCTGCCGCTGATCATCGGCGTCGCGATGTACGTGTACTGGGAGCGCAAAGTCATAGGCTGGATGCATGTGCGCTTGGGGCCGAGCAAGGTTGGTCCGCTTGGTTTGTTCCAGACATTCGCCGACGTGATCAAGCTGCTTCTCAAGGAAGTGATCTATCCGACCGAGGCGAACCGCAAGCTGTTCGTGTTGGCGCCACTGTGGGCGTTGATCCCCTCGTTCGCGGCGTGGGCAGTGGTCCCGTTCGCGAGCCACAAGGCGTGGTCGGACGCGAATGCGGGCCTGCTGTTCCTGCTCGCAATGACCTCGATGGGTGTGTACGGCATCATTATCGCGGGTTGGGCCTCGAACTCGCGGTACGCGATGCTCGGCGCGATGCGCTCCGCTGCGCAGATCATCAGCTACGAAATCGCGATGGGTTTCTCCCTGGTCAGTGTGCTGATCCTTTCCGGCAGTCTGAACTTGTCCGACATCGTGAATGCACAAGCCGGCAGCAAAGGCGCGCTCGACTGGTTCTGGCTGCCGCTGCTGCCGATGTTCATCATCTATTTCGTGTCCGGTGTCGCTGAAACCAATCGCGCGCCGTTCGACATGGCCGAAGGTGAGTCAGAAATCGTCGCCGGATTCCACGTCGAGTACTCGGGCGCGCCGTTCGCAGTGTTCTTCCTGACCGAATACGCGAACATGATCCTTATCTCGTTCCTCGCGCCGATCCTGTTCCTCGGCGGCTGGTGGTCGCCATTCCCGCAGTCGTGGGGATGGATCGGCGAGCCGGGCTGGTGGTGGCTATGCGCGAAGGCATTCTTCTTCGCAACCGCGTTCATCTGGTTTCGTGCGACGTTTCCGCGCTACCGCTACGACCAGATCATGCGGCTCGGCTGGAAAGTCTTTATCCCGATCACAATCGTTTGGGTGTTCGTGGCCGGTTGCATGAAGTATTTCGGCTGGGTCACGACGGGCGCTTGAGGCAGATCACATGAATCGAGTTGCCAACTATTTCAAGAGTCTGTTGCTGCTGGAGCTGTTCGCCGGCCTGTGGCTGACGTTCAAGTATTTGTGGCGCCCGAAATACACGGTGCGCTATCCGATGGAGCACATCCCGAAATCGAACCGCTTCCGCGGCCTGCTGGCATTGCGCCGCTATCCAAATGGCGAGGAGCGCTGCATTGCTTGCAAGTTATGCGAGGCGGTCTGCCCGGCGCTCGCGATCACGATCGATTCCGCACCCCGCGCAGATGACGGGACGCGCCGCACCACACGCTACGACATTGACCTGTTCAAGTGCATCTTCTGCGGCTTCTGCGAGGAAAGCTGCCCGGTCGATTCGATCGTCCTCAGTGGCGTTCTCGAATACCACATGGAGAAGCGTGGCGAGAATGTCGTCAACAAGCAGCAGCTGCTCGCGATCGGCGATCGTTTCGAGACGCAGATCGCCGCAGACCGTGCCCAGGATTCGCCATTCCGATGAGCACTGCAGCACTTGGTCAGCACAACCTTCGATTGGCCGCCGCTAGCTGGCGTGTCGATGCAATCCGCAACGGAGCGGTCGCATGAGTTTCGCCTTGATCTGCTTCTACACATTCGCGGTGGTAACCGTTGGTGCCGCGATTGCGGTGGTCAGCGTGCGCAGCCCCGTCCATGCGGCGTTGTGCCTGGTGCTCACCTTCTTCTCGACCGCCTGCATCTGGTTGCTTGCCGATGCCGAGTTCCTCGCGATCGCTCTGGTACTTGTGTATGTCGGCGCAGTCATGGTGCTGTTCCTGTTCGTGGTGATGATGCTCGATCTGGATCTCGACCCGCTGCGCGAAGGATTCGTGCGCGCGATGCCGCTTGGCCTGATCGTGGCGTTCGTGATGCTGGCCGAGATGCTCGGCCTGATCGGCGTACGCACGCTCAAGCTGGCACCGATCGGCGATCCCGCGCTAGCGGCCGGCATGTCGAACACCGAGTGGTTGGCGACTGCACTATTCAGCAAATTCCTGCTGCCGTTCGAGGTCGCCGCACTGATCCTCACCGTTGCGATTGTTGCCGCGATTCCACTCGCGCTGCGTCCGCGAATCGGCATGAAGATCCAGTACCCGGCTGATCAGGTGAACGTGAAAGCACGCGATCGCGTTCGCATCGTCAAGATGGCGGCTGAAAAGCCCGCCGTTGCGCCTGCGCCCGCAGCGGCCAACCCGGAGTCCCCCAAGCCATGATCACGCTCGCACATTTCCTCACCCTCGCCGCGATCCTTTTTTGCGTGGCGGTGGCTGGCATCTTCATCAATCGCAAGAACGTGATCACGTTGCTGATGGCGATCGAGCTGATGCTGCTCGCGGTCAACACAAATTTCATCGCGTTCTCGCGCTACCTCGGCGATCCGTCCGGGCAAGTGTTTGTGTTCTTCATCCTCACGGTTGCGGCGGCCGAGTCGGCGATCGGCCTCGCAATCCTGGTCGTCCTGTTCCGCAATCGCGCCACGATCAACGTGGCCGAAATCGATAGCCTGAAGGGTTGATTCCGATGCTGCTTTCGAAAACGATCTTGCTGGCGATCGTGCTTGCGCCGCTGCTCGGCGCATTGATCGCGGGCTTGTTCCGCAATCAGGTCGGTCGCGTCGGCGCGGCTGCGGCCGCGATCATCGGCGTCGGCCTGTCCTGCGTGCTGTCGTTCTACGTGTTCTATGAGCTCGTCTGGAACGGCGCGCCGACGTTCAATCAGAACATCTATACCTGGTTCGAGGTGGGCGGGATCAGCGCGCACCTCGGATTCCTCGTCGACCGTCTGACCGCGATGATGATGGTGACGGTCACTTTCGTTTCGCTGATGGTGCACATCTACACGATCGGCTATATGGCCGACGACGACGGTTTCCAGCGTTTCTTCAGCTACATCGCGCTGTTCACCTTCTCGATGTTGATGCTGGTGATG
>JBDTWV010000385.1:0-3551 GCA_040006495.1 Dokdonella sp. | reverse complement strand
GAACGCGAATGTCCGTACGCGCCCATGACGATGAGGTCGGCCCCAAAATCGCCCGCGCGCGCCAGCAGCACTTCGCCCACCGCGCTGCCCTTGGCGACGATCGGAGCGCCTTCCGCCTGGATGCCGTGACGCGCCAGATGATGCGCGAGTTCGATGCCCGGCTCCTTACCGCTGATGCTCGGCCCGGGATTGATCGACAGCACGGTGACCGCTTCCGCGTCGACGAGCAGCGGCAGCGCGTCACCCAAGGCGCGGGCGGCCTCTCGGCTCGCATTCCACGCTACGAGCGTGCGCCTGCCAAACTGTTCGAATCGACCGGAGTGGGGCACGATCAGTGTCGGCCGGCCGGAGGACAGCACGATTTCCTCCGGAGTGACGCTGCCAAAAGTCGAGTATGCAGGATCAACCTGTCCGATCACCGCGAGATCGGCGTAGCGAGCGTGCTCGATCAGGGGAGCAGCCCCCGCGCCCTCGATCGCGCGCCATTCACTGCTGATACCGACGCGATCCGCCTCAGCGCGGAAAGCCGATTCCATTTTGCCGACAACGGCGAGTGCTGTGGTGTGGTATTGCACCTGTATCTTTTGTACTGAGATGAAGTCGGAGTAACCGGGGTCGCCCCACGGCGAAAAAAGTGCGGTCTGCAAAGGCGCGACACAGTAGATCCCGACCACATGAGCAGCCTGCCGTTTGGCAATCTCGAAGGCGAGACGCAATCGGGCCGCACTGGCGGGGCTGCCATCGATATGGACCAGTACATCCCTGAAAGCCATGCGGAATCCTCCTGTCATAGACGCCCACACTCCAAAGTTTAGGTTTTGTTGGGATCGCTCCGATGCCAATTGGGACACGCGGCGCCGGGACGCGTTCCTTTCCTACGTGGGTGTTGTTTTCGGTTCGAGTAGTATCGCGTTCGGAACAACACTGTTTCCTCGAGCGCGCACTTGATTGCAGCGTCCACACTGTCGTCGATGGTTGGATCGCCACGCGGGCGAGTGTTCATTTTGAATCGGTAGCTCAGCAGGTCGAAAGTAGAATCCACGGTAGCCCGCGGCATCCGGGCTTCCCGACTGATCGCTGCTCATGAAAACCCGTAGAGTCACGAGCGTGCGCTGAACCGCGTCGGCGCGTTCGATTCAGCCTCGGTCGACCCGATCGCAGCCATCACTATCTCGCCTGTGAGATGGGAACGCCGGCCGCGGCAGCGCAATCGTTGGATACAACGGCCGATGATCCTATCACTGAGTGCCCGGTTTTCTCGCGATCGGCTCTTCTCGTCGATACTGAGTACGATGGCGTGGGCGGGCGGATGTACACGAGGTTCGACCAATGTCGCAGAGCTTGTCGACGAGCTTCGAAGCGGTACGAGACTTTGCATCGCTGGACGCGGCACGACTGCCGTCCGTGAGCGATCCGAATGCTCGATGGTCGGGGGCTGGTCGGCTGGTCGGACTCACGTTGGAACTGAGTGCGGGCGCGGTGGGTCTACGTTGATGGCGTCACAAGGCTCGCTCGGTGCCGGTGTGGCCGACCGCTTCGCACTCCCCGTTGCGCCTCGACGGGTTGATCGAGCAACCTCATAAGTTTCCCTCGCGGATGTCCAGGCAATGCCGAAACAGGAGCAGACCTCTTTCCACTTCTGCACATCGATGATCTCTCGATGAAGCGCTCCGCGAGACGTTTTCTGCACGCGACCCCATCGCGATCTCTTTTCGAAACGAGCGCGGTCCGAATGCAGGCGGCACTGCTCCACGCACCAGGTCGACGGTCGCTATCAACGCCACGGAAAACATCATGGTCGCCCGAACGAGGCCTGTGAAACCGACGCTCTATGGGGGAGACGGGGTGTTCGTCGAGACACTGTTGCCAGCAGCGCGCGCGAGGCTGGTTACGGTCGCAGAGCACGCTCCGCTCATCCAAGCGGCGAAGCTCCTTCGCGCCGGTACCGATCTCGTTGTTGTTGTATGCGGACCTGAAGGTGCTCTGGCGGGAGTCATCACGAAGACGGATGTCATCAGCCAGATCAGCGATTGTCAGGAAGCCGCTTGCGCAATGGCGACTTCATTGGTGATGACACGCAACGTCGTGCTCTGCCAGCCTGGCGACCGGCTGCAAGACGTCTGGTCAAGAATGAAAGAGCGTGGATTGAAGAATGTTCCGATCACAGACCAAGAGGCCCGGCCCGTCGGAGTGCTCAATGCGCGAGATGCGCTCCAGGTTCTTCTGCAGGAAGTTCAGGATGAGGAATCGTTGCTGCGCGATTATGTGATGGGCGTCGGATACCGTTGATGGGTGAACCTATCGTTGGAGCGCAGGCTCCTGACTGCAGCCGCTAGGTCGGAGGATGCGGACTCGATCTTGGCCGCGATTAGATTCCCGCAGCGCGATGCCGCGCGCCATGCCAGCGAGCAGCACGCTCTCGAGCATCTCCGCGCGCGGATACATGGTGACCGCGTCCTTTGGCGGCTGCTTCGCGAGCGCCTCATACGCCGTCGTCGTGATGTACGCGGTGAATATCTGGCTAAGCACCAGTGCTGAAGGAGGCAAGCTACCATTACTCTTTCGATCATCGAGGTAATGCATGATCGCCGGCTCGGGGTGGCTCGTTACGAAATGGTGCACGTACGGCATAGGTATCGAAGGGGGCCAAAACAGCGCTGTGCAGCGACCACGTCCATCATTGCAAGGCAAGACGCAAGACGCAAGACGCTTTTGTACCTGAGGATATCTGGCGCAGTCCAACTTGCCGACATACGCGCGGCGACATGAGCAGCATCCCGACCGGCATGACTCTCAAGGAGAGCGAGAATGAGCGAAGACAAGACCAAACTCGACGGACCGGATCTCACCAAGGGCGTTGCACTCTCGGCGGTTCCCGAGGACGCGATGCTGCTCGGCCACGCGCACGGTGAAGCGGCGATTCTGGCGCGGCGCGGAGATGACCTGTTCGCCGTCGGTGCAACCTGCACGCACTACGGCGGGCCGCTCGCCGGCGGGCTGCTGATCGGCGACACCGTTCGCTGCCCGTGGCATCACGCATGTTTCAGCCTGCGCAGCGGCGAAGTGTTGCGAGCGCCGGCGTTGGACCCGATCGCTTGCTGGAGGGTCGAGCAGCGCGACGGCATCGCCTATGTGCGCGAAAAGCTGGAGCGTGCGCGGCGTACTACACCGGCCGCGCCGGGCGCACCGAAATCGATCGTCATAGTCGGCGGCGGGGGCGCCGGCAATGCTGCGGCCGAAATGCTGCGCGAGCAAGGCTATGCGGGTGGCATCACGATGCTGAGCGCCGATGCGTCGCCGCCGTACGACCGGCCGAATCTCTCGAAAGGGACGCTCGCGGGCACCGGTGCCGCCGAAGTCGAGCCGCCGCGCTCGGCGGAATTCTACCGGCAGCGCCACATCGACCTGAGGCTCAACGCGCGCGTCGCCCGCATCGACACTGTCGCCAGGCAGGTCGAGCTCAAGGGCGGCAGTCGGCATGGCTACGACATGCTGCTCCTCGCGACCGGCGCCGACCCGGTGCGGCTCGAATTGACCGGCGCCGACCTGCC
>JBDTWV010000384.1:0-3558 GCA_040006495.1 Dokdonella sp. | reverse complement strand
CATCGCAACGATGCCCTGATCCAGCCCGTAATGCCCGGCCGACACCCACGGCAGGCCATCCGTGGTGCGCAGGCCAGGATTAACGCCGCTGGCAAGCCGCATGTCGCAGGCGATCTGCGGATAGCGTTGCAGCAGTGTACGGATGCCCCGCAACGCCGAGGTCGGAGCGAACGGAAGGCAAGCCAGCACCGCTGGCGGTGAGAATGTTCCATCATCGGGTCCGTATGGAACGCCACGCGCGGCATAGCCAAACAGGCGACGCGGTTCGGATTCGACATTCGGTTGATCATCACTTGGCCCGTCCCCTGCACTCAGGCCCCAGCAATCGGCATCCATGCCGGTGTGCCCAAGCGGATTGATGCGGGCGTACTCGCGTTGCACCTGCACTGCGCGCTGTGAATTCTCGAAGTAGTCGCAGTTGCGATCGCGCATGAACGGATCGCGGATTCCACGCAAGTCCACCCACGCATGCGAAAACTGGTGCACAAACAACGGCCCCGCATACAGGTAATCGTAGCCGTACAGGTTTTCCCATTGATAGGTGACTGTCCATGCCTGGTAACAGTCATCGAGCACCGGATACGTGGGTGACCCCAGCGCCAGTGCATACAGCACGATCGCCTCGCTGTAGCCCTCCCAGCCATAGTGCAGAAATCCCGATTCCGGCTTCCAGCCTTGCACGATTGTGGAACCACCATTTTGCGACCAGCGCCAGTCAATACGTCGATACAGAAGATCGACCGTTTCGCGCAACGCGATTTCCTCCGCATCGTCGCCATCGAAATACATCGCAGCGGTCAACGCACCTGCGATCAACAACGCGGTATCGATCATCGACAGCTCGGAGCGCCAGACACGCTTGCCCGATTGCATGTCCAGAAAATGATAGTAAAACCCCTTATAGCCCGTGGCGTCCGCTGTACCGCTCTGATCGCTGTCGCGAAAAAACCGCAATGCCAGCAAGCTGCGCTGCACGGCCTCGACGCGGGTCATCCATCCACGTTCCACCGCAATCGGAAATACCGACAGTCCGAAACCGACCACCGCAATGCTGACCGGCGAGCCGGGCCGCGAAGTGTCTGCGATCAAGCCATTGGCCGGATTGGCCTGCTGCACAAAATAGTCGAACGCCGCACGTTGCAACGTCTCCAGCAACGCCGCGTCATCGGCCGCCGAAGGTGGCGCGACCTTTATTTCATCAGCGATCGTCACGGGGCGTAGGATGAGCGAGTCTCCATCGCACAAGAATACGGCGGATCGGCGCGCAGGCGAAGCGAAGAGTTGACCTCATATTCATCTGGCACAAAACTCGCGGATACGCTTAGTGTCTAACCCATGCCCAATCCGACATCGCACTTGAAAGGCCTCTCCTCCATGTCCAAACGCCAATCGACCTCGTCCCATCAGCGCCGCGTGCGTCTGCTGGGCAGCGGTAACTACAGCGTGATGCTGACCGACGCCGGCACCGGCTACAGCCACTGGCGCGATCTGGCGATCACGCGCTGGCGCGAGGATCCCACGCTCGATCCGTGGGGCAGCTTCATACTGGTGCGCGATGCCGTTAGCGGTGTGATTGTTGCGCCGACGTTACAACCGTTTGGCGCGGTCGCCGCGGACTGTTCCGCGTCGTTCGATAGCAGCAGCGCTCGATTCGAGCACTCAGACGACGGGTTGCAGTGCCGATTGAATGTGATCGTCGATGTGGATGGCGAGCGCAGGCAATTGACGATCACCAATACGGGCGAGGGCGAGCGCGTTCTGGACGCAACCTCGTATGCCGAGTTGATCCTCGGTCCTGCAGCAGCCGATGCCTCGCATCCCGCGTTCTCGAAGATGTTCGTGCAGACCGAATGGGTGGAGCAGGGCAGCATCTTGCTGGCGACGCGACGCCGCCGCACTAGCGCGGAAACCATCGTCTGGGCCGCGCACGGCGTGCATGTGGACGGTGCTGCGGTGGACGCTTCGTCGGTCGAATTTGCGTCCGATCGCGCGCAATTTCTGGGACGCGGACGCGATCTGCGCAGCGCAGCCGCAATGCAGAAGGGCGCAAGGCTGGACTGCTCCAGCGGCAGCGTGCTCGATCCGATTTTCAGCCAGCGCCGCACGGTGAAACTGGCTGCGGGCGCCAGTGTGACGATGACGTTCTGGACTGTAGTCGCCGATTCGCGCGAGGGCGTACTTGGGCGTGCGCACGCGCTGAATGCGGCGACTGATCCACATCGTGCAACAAATTCATCAACCAAGACCGATGGACAAAATGCCGCAGCGCCGCTAGGCGATCGACTACTCGCGCCACTGATGTATTTCGATGCCGCATGGCGTGCTTCGCCCGAACAACTGGCCGCAGGGCAGGGCGGTGCGCCGGTGCTGTGGAGCAAGGGCATCTCCGGTGATCGTCCAATCGTCCTGTTGCAGATCGATGATGCAAATCACGCCGATCGATTGAAAGATCTTCTAAAGGCGCAGCGGCAATGGCGACGACAGTGGTTCGGTGTTGACGTGGTGGTACTCAACGCGGCCGACTCGGACGCCGAGGGGTTGCAAAATCTACTCGATCAACTCAAGACGCAGCAGGCGCAGCAGATTGAAAGCGACGGTGACGGTGCGAAGGCCGAACTGTTCGTGCTCAAGGCAGTCGCTGTCGATCAACGTCTGTACTACGGCCTCAAGGCCGTGGCGCGCGTTGTGCTGGATGCGGGCGACGCCGAATGGATGCCGAAACATCGGCAGTTCGAGACGAAGGACCCCGCAGTTATCAAGCGCAGCGCCGCAGCAGTCGCGCACGTTCCGGCGGCGGTAGTCGCCGGGCTCGATCCCACTCTTGAATTCAACAATGGGTTCGGTGCATTCATCAATCACGGACGCGATTACCGCATCGTGCTGCACGGCCAAGAATGCACGCCGATGCCGTGGATCAATGTCATTGCCAATTCCGATTTTGGCAGCATGCTCACGGCCGAAGGCGGTGGATATACCTGGTCGATCAACAGCCAGCAAAATCCATTGACGCCATGGCCGAACGATCCGGTCACGGATGCGCCAGCCGAGATCGTCTATCTGCACGACGAACAATCCGGCGCGTTGTGGAGCGTCACACCATCGCCAATCCGGGTGGCGGATGTCGAATACGTGATCGAACATGGCAAGGGCTGGACCCACTACACACACTCCGCGCACGGCATTGACGTCGATTTTCTGCAGTGCGTGCCGGTGCAGGATGCGATCCGCATTTCGCGCTTGCGTCTGCACAATCCCGGCAAGAAAACGCGCAAACTTTCGATCACCGGCTACGTGCAATGGGCGCTCGGCCCGAACGGTTCGACCACCGCGCCAACCGTAGTCACTGCTTGCGATGCCGACACCGGTGCTGTACTCGCGTGTAATGCGTGGCGGTCGGAATTCAACGGGCGCGTGGCGTTTTACGGTCAGGGCGCAAACAGCAGTCAGGTCGGCATTTATCGCTATGACAACGGCGTGGTGAGCAAGATCGCCGATACCAACGACAATTTTACCGGCGGCAGCGGCAAACTTTCTTTCATCACTTCCAGCGCGGAGATT
>JBDTWV010000383.1:0-3558 GCA_040006495.1 Dokdonella sp. | reverse complement strand
GCCGCCGTGGCCGACTCGAACTCGGTCTTCGCCTTCGCTTGCGCAGCGATAACGCCCTTGTCGGCCTGTTCCGCGTCCAGGGATGCGGTGAACTGCACCTCGTCCTTGCCATCCTTTTGCCAGGCGACCATGTCGACGATCACGCCGTCGAACGTCGCATAATGAGCCTTCAGGGTGTCCGCGGCCGGTGCGGCATCCTTCGCCGGCAACACATCGTCGAAACGCAATCCTGCCAGCGTCGCGGCGAGTGCATTGATCGTGTACTCGGAACCCGTCTCGCGGCCTTTCGGAATGTCAGCGAGCTTGAAATTAGCGTCACCGCGTGCGTCCTTGGTAATGCGAACGGTCTTGCCATCCGAGTGGGTGATCGCGATCGATGCCACTCGATCCGCTGAAATATCGACAAGATCCTTCTTGAGCCAGTCTGCCGCGTTCTTTTCGACGCTGAGCGTGCCCGACGCAAGCCAACTTTGCACATCGCCGACGCGGCGCACGAACGTCCCCCCGCGCGGGTTGGTCATGCCTAGGATCAACTTGAGCGGCTGCGCGAGTCCATCCAGTTCGACTTGCAATCCCTTCGCCTCTTTCGCTGAAACGTCCTCGACGCCGAGGGTCGCGTACTTTTCCGGAATTACCGTCTTTCGCTCGACCAGCTTCGCATCGCCGAGCTTGAGCAGGAATTCGCGCAACTTGCCGGTATCGATCGCATAGCCGCCCTTCTCCGCGAGCGTCCATCCCTTCGCGCCGCGTACCAGTGTCGCCAGCGTCTTGTCGCCGGCGCCAATCACGACGACTTTGCTGACGTCGTTGACATGGTCGCGCAATGACGGCGCGAGCCAGTTCGAAGTATCGCTACGGCCTTCGCTGCTCGGCTTGTTCGCGTGGTTTAGCACTACGGCAGCAACGATTGCGACCAGCGCCGCAATCGCGAGTCCGATCAGGGTTTTCTGGTTCATGCGTGGGCTCCTTGCGCATGGCGCCGACGCTGCCTGCGCCACCACGCATAGGCGAGGGCGGCGAGGGTCACCAGGAATGGCATCAGCAGGATGTTGAGCACTTTCAGTCGCGTACCGAGTCTCTCGATCTCCGCATCGAGATGGCTGCGCACTTGGCGCAGTTCCTTGCGGATTTCGAGCTTGCGCTTGAGAAAATTGTCGAGTTCGGCCTTCTGTTCCGCCGACAGGATCTGCGCCTGGTCCTGGCTCTTCGCGCTTTGCAATTCGGTCAGTTTGCGCTCGGTGTCGGACAGCTCTTTTTGCAGTTCCTGTTCCTTGGCGCGGAAGCGATCGTCGGCACTGCGCTTGAGCGCTTCGACCGTGCTGAATGGCCGCTGTGACGTTGCTCTGCCACGGATTGAGATCAGATCGCTGGACCCGGCCATGTTATCGAGTGCATTGACCGCGAAGTCGCCGTTGTTGGCGAACGCGTTCATCACGCTCTGACCGAAGAACGGCTGGATCTGAACCCACATGCGGTCACTGAGCAGATCGGTATCGGCAACTAGTACGATCTGGCCATTGGCATCCTTCGATTCAGCCAACGCGCCGGAGTCCTTGCGTTCCGGGAATGCGGTCTTGAATTTTCCGGTCAGGCGCGCCGCGATCACGAAAGGAGAGCCCGCTGGCTTGTACCCTTCAAGCAACGCGGAGGGATCCTGCAGCATGCGCAGGCGATCGCTCGGTACGCTCATTGCGTCGGACGTGGTTTGGATCAGCGGTGTGAGTTTCTCGTCCTTGGCATCCTTGGAAAGGTCAAAGTAGCCTGCGGTCGACACGTTGATGCTATCCAGGTTCGCAGTGATCACATCCTCGTGATTCATATCGGCCTGGGTCAGTCCGAGGATTGCCGGGTGGCGCACCGGCGTCTGCCCCTGTCCGGTGCTGATCGGCAACGCGCGCGAACGATCGAGCACGACCTTGTGCGGGTCGTATTCAATGCCCCACGCCTTGAACAGCTTGGGCAGGTCCGACGACTTGTCGGCCATCATCGCGGCCATTGGGTTGCTCGGATCGGCGCCGCTGTCATCGAGTTCTGCGCTCGGATCGACAAACGCCAGCAAATGGCCGCCACGCAGCACGAACTGGTCGATCGCGTACTGCGCGTCGTCGCTGAGGTGCTTTGGATGCACGACCACGAGCACGTCGATGTCCTTGTCGATCGCCTTCAGCGTCGCGCCATCGACGTTGCGCATATCGAACAACTGCGCCCATTGCTGGTCGACTGCCCAGGCCTGGCGCATCTGCCGCGTCGCTGGATCGAGGCCGGCAGTAATCGGCAGATCGGATAGCACGCCGACCACCGGCTTCTTGGGCGTCTCCAGTTCATGGATCAGCTTGGCGATGTCGTATTCGAGGAACGCCTCCTTGTCCGGCTGCAGGAACGGAATCGAAGATTGGCCGTTGGTCGAATTGGTCCCGGCAAGCCCGAAAAACACCTTGTCGCCGCCCGCGGAGACCGGCACCGACTGCAGACCGAAACCGGTGGCGCGATCCTCGTCTTCGGAGAATGGCAGTGGATCGATGACTTCGAGTTTGAGCTTGCCGCCCGAGTGCGACACCATCTCGTCGAGCATCTCATGCACACGCGTGTAGTACGTGCGCAATTGGGGCACTTGTTGGGTGGCCCTGTCGGAAAAGAACAGGTACAGGTGGATCGGTTCGTCGATCGACTTGATAATATCCTTGGTGCCGCTGGACAACGTATACAAATGGTTTTGCGTCAGATCCACGCGTGCACCGCGAAAGACGACGTTGACCAGCAGCATGACCGCGATAAACAGGACGGCCAGCACAATGAGTGCGGTACCGGAAAGCGCCTTGCGATTGAATGTCATCTTCGGATCCCTCCTCAGGCCGCTTTCTTGAGATCAATGACGACTGCGGTCGCATACAGCCAAACGCCTATCATCAAGACGAAATAGATCAGGTCGCGCAGATCGATCACGCCCTTGCTGATCGATGCGAAATGGGTCAGGAAGCTCAAGCCCGCGATCGCATCGACGACACCTTGCGGCGCGATCGCGTGGACGGCATCGAGCACCATCGGAAAGCCGGCCAGCAACAGCACGAAGCAGATCACCACGGTCAGGATGAACGCGACGACCTGGTTGCGCGTGGCCGCCGAGATGCACGAACCGATCGCGAGGAACGCACCCGCCATCAGCAATGAACCGACGTAGCTGGCGAAGATCACGCCGTTGTCGGGACTACCCAGATAGTTCACGGTAAGCCAGATCGGGAACGTCAGCACCAGCGCGATCGCAATGAACGCCCACGCGGCGAGGAACTTGCCGAACACCGCTTGCCACATCGTGACCGGCAAGGTGAGCAACAATTCGATCGTGCCGCTCTTGCGCTCCTCCGCCCACAGCCGCATTGACACGGCCGGCACCAGGAACAAATACAGCCACGGATGAAAATTGAAGAAAGGTTGCAGATCCGCCTGGCCACGTTCGTAGAAATTGCCAAGATAGAACGTGAACGCACCGGACAGCAGTAGGAAGATCACGATGAACACATACGCGACCGGCGTCGCGAAATAACTGCGCAGTTCGCGCTT
>JBDTWV010000382.1:0-3560 GCA_040006495.1 Dokdonella sp. | reverse complement strand
GCAACTCGGGCGGGCCGCTGATCAACATGCGCGGCGAGGTGGTCGGCATCAACAGTCAGATCTACTCCCGTTCGGGCGGATTCATGGGCATCTCGTTCGCCATCCCGATGGACGAGGCGATCCGGGTTAGCGACCAGCTTCGCACCTCGGGTCGTGTCTCGCGCGGACGCATCGGCGTGCAGATCGACCAGGTCACAAAAGAAGTTGCAGAGTCGATCGGGCTGGGCAAACCGACGGGTGCGCTGGTGCGCGGGGTCGAGACGGGTTCCCCGGCGGACAAGGCCGGTGTCGAGGCCGGAGACATCATTCTGCGATTCGACGGCAAGACGATCGATCGCCACAGTGATTTGCCGCGACTGGTCGGCAGCATCAAGCCTGGAACCCGCAGCAGCGTCACGGTGTTCCGACGTGGCAGCACCAAGGAGCTGAGCATCCTGATCGGCGAGGTGGAACCCGACACAGTAGCGCAGAAGGGGGCTGATCGCGAAGACAAGCCCAAAGCATCCGCCGCGAGTCAGGCGCTGGGCCTGGTGGTCAGCGAGTTGACGGACGCTCAGCGCAAGGAACTCAAACTCAAGGGCGGCGTGAAGGTCGAGTCGGCCACAGATGCGGCGCAGCGTGCGGGCATACGCGAAGGCGATGTCGTCGTCGCGATTGCCAACGCCGAAGTCGGCAGCATGCGGGATTTCGACGCCGCATTGGCCAAGGCGGACCGCAACAAGCCGATCAACATCCTGTACCGTCGCGGCGATTGGGTTCAGTACGCCGTCATTCGTCCGGAACGTTGAGCGCGTCAGCTGGGTCATCCGGCACCGGGAAAGTCCGGTGCGCTGGCGGGTTATTCGTTGGTTTGCCACAAATCGCGCGCCCTGGTGTCGACAAAATAGGGTGCTCTTTGCGGGAACTAAAAGTTTGCGGCTACTGACTTTTCCGGGTGATGCCTTGAATTTGGTTAGAATGGCGGGCGGCGAAGCGGGGTTTTGGGTATATCGACAGATCTTTAGTCCACGATATGGGATGGTCAAGACGAACCCCACAGCCGATCCACAGATCACCCACAAGTTGTTCGACAGCTTTTGTCAAACCTGTTAATAAACTGTGAATAGATTTCCTGTTGCTGCCCTGCAACGACTTGTTTTTCCTGCGCGAGGTCTGGGCTTTCGGGCCTTTTTGCCTACAATGAAGTTCCAACTATCGCAGTTGCCAATGATTGTTGGTTCAGGGCGCGTCAATTTCTGACGCGCCCTTTTTTCTTCCGCGTCCTCTTTCCAATTCAATTACTTAAGCGTTCTCGTTGATGGATCACATCAGAAATTTTTCAATCATTGCGCACATTGATCACGGCAAGTCGACCTTGGCCGATCGTTTGATTCAGACTTGCGGTGGCCTCGCTGTGCGTGAGATGCAAGCACAGGTTCTGGACTCGATGGACATTGAGAAAGAGCGTGGGATAACCATCAAGGCACAGACCGCTTCGCTGCGCTACAAGGCACACGATGGCATCGTCTACAACCTCAATCTCATCGATACACCCGGCCATGTGGATTTCTCCTACGAGGTGAGTCGCTCGTTGTCCGCATGCGAGGGCGCGTTGCTGGTCGTCGACGCAAGCCAAGGTGTGGAGGCGCAGACGGTTGCCAACTGCTACACCGCGTTGGACCTGGGTGTCGAAGTGCTGCCGGTACTCAACAAGATGGATCTGCCCAACGCCGATCCCGAAAACGCCCGCAGCGAGATCGAAGATGTCATCGGTCTCGATGCGTCCCACGCAATTGCATGTTCTGCCAAGTCCGGTATGGGTGTCGCGGAAATCCTCGAGGCCATCGTCGCGCGTATCCCTGCACCGCGCGGCAATCCGCAAGGTCCTTTGCGCGCGATGATCATCGACAGCTGGTTCGATACCTATGTGGGTGTCGTGATGCTGGTGCGCGTGGTCGATGGTCGACTCGCCAAAGGCGAGCGCATCAAGATGATGGCCACAGGCACGACTTATCACGCCGACAACCTGGGCGTCTTCACGCCGGCCGACGAGCCGCGCGAATCGCTGGAGGCCGGTGAGGTGGGCTATATCATCGCCGGCATCCGCGAACTGCAGGCGGCCAAGGTCGGCGACACCATCACGCTTGTCAAGACCGGATCCGGCGCTGCGGCGTTCACCGCCACCCAAGCCTTGCCGGGGTTCAAGGAAATTCAGCCACAGGTGTTTGCCGGTCTGTATCCGACCGAAGCCAACCAGTATGAAGGTCTGCGTGACAGCCTGGAGAAACTCAAGCTCAACGATTCGTCGCTGCGTTACGAGCCGGAGGTGTCGCAGGCGCTGGGATTCGGCTTCCGTTGCGGATTCCTAGGTCTGCTGCACATGGAGATCGTGCAGGAACGACTTGAGCGCGAGTTTGATCAGGACCTGATAACCACCGCCCCCAGTGTGGTGTACCAGGTGGTCAAGGCCGACGGTTCGGTCGTGATGGTCGAGAACCCGTCCAAGATGCCGGAGCAGGGCCGGACCGAGGAGGTGCGCGAGCCGATCGTGACCGTACATCTGTATATGCCACAGGAATACGTCGGTGGTGTCATGACGCTGGCCAACCAGAAACGTGGCCTGCAGATGAACATGGCCTACCACGGCCGCCAGGTGATGCTGACCTACGAGATGCCGTTGGGCGAGATCGTGCTCGATTTCTTCGACAAGCTCAAGTCGGTCAGCCGCGGATATGCGTCGATGGATTACGAGTTCAAGGAGTATCGCGCTGCGGACGTCGTGAAGGTGGACATCCTGCTCAATGGCGAGAAGGTCGACGCCTTGTCGATCATCGTGCACCGCTCGCAGTCGCTATACCGGGCGCGTGCCGTGGTGTCGAAAATGCGCGAGGTGATCTCGCGCCAGATGTACGACGTCGCGATCCAGGCGGCGATCGGAGCCAACGTGATTGCCCGTGAGACAATCAAGGCGCTGCGCAAGAACGTTCTTGCCAAGTGTTATGGCGGCGATATATCGCGCAAACGCAAACTTCTCGAGAAGCAAAAGGCAGGCAAGAAAAGAATGAAGCAGATCGGGTCAGTAGAAGTGCCACAAGAGGCATTTCTCGCAATTCTGCGGGTGGAAGATTGATGCAGGTATTGACAACACTGATCCTGGGCGCCTTTGTCGCCTATGGAGGAGCCTGGTATACCGGGCGGATCGAGGGCAATTTCGCGCTGTTGTTGTTCCTCGCCGTGGTCGTCACCGGCGTCTACTGGCTGGGTGAGAAGTTTTACTTCTGGCCGCGGCGCCGGCGTGCAGCAATCGAACTTGAAGCCCATGCGGCACGCCGGCGCACCGCGCTCAGCGATCAAGGCGTCGGGGCGGTGGATGGCGAAGGCGATGTCACGCTGGCGCGTGCGCAACTGCTGGCGCAGCCCTGGTGGCTGGACTGGACGGCAGGATTGTTCCCGGTCATCCTGGTCGTGTTCCTGCTGCGTTCGTTCCTGTTCGAGCCATTCAAGATTCCTTCGGGTTCGATGATCCCGACCTTGCTGGTCGGCGACCTGATTCTGGTCAACAAGTTCCACTACGGGATTCG
>JBDTWV010000381.1:0-3563 GCA_040006495.1 Dokdonella sp. | reverse complement strand
GACTCCAGCGGTGCCAAGCCGACCGTTTTCCTGCAAGACTATTGCGCCCCAGCCTGGCGCATCACCGATGTCGCGCTCGAATTCGATCTCGATCCTGCATCGACCGAGGTCCATGCGCGTCTCGTCGTCGAATCCGATGGGCAGCAGCCAGATGCGGACCTGGTTCTCGACACCGAAGAAGTCGAACTGCTCGAAGTCCGCATCGACGGGTGCGCGCTCACCAGCGATGCGTATCGCAGCACACCGAATAAGCTGACAATTCCTGGCCTGCACGGTCGCGCGGTCGTCGAAACGCGCGTGCGCGTTGCGCCGCAACTCAACACTGCTCTCCAGGGGCTGTACTTCAGCGGTACGAGCGACAGCGGCTTCCTGCTGACCCAGTGCGAGGCAGAGGGCTTTCGCCGGATCACGCCATTCCTCGATCGTCCCGATGTACTCGCGCGCTACACGGTCACGCTGCGCGCGGACAAGACGCGCTTCCCGCTGCTGCTTGCCAATGGCAACGCCGATGGCTCGGGCGACCTCGACGACGGCCGCCACTGGGCCCGCTTCATCGATCCACACCCGAAGCCGAGCTACCTGTTCGCACTGGTGGCCGGGCAGCTCGAACACATCGAAGATGAATTCGTCACTGCCGAAGGCCGCTGCGTCAGCCTGTTCATCCACGCCGAGGGCGATGCGATCGGCCGCTGCAGCTGGGCGATGCGGTGCGTGAAGCTGGCGATGCGCTGGGACGAAGAGCGCTTTGGTCGCTGCTACGACCTGGATGTGTTCCATATCGTGGCGACCCATGATTTCACGATGGGCGCGATGGAGAACAAGGGTCTCAACATCTTCAACGCGAAATACCTGCTCGCCGATCCCGAGCACGCTACCGATGATGACTACCGCCACGTGCTCGCGGTGATCGGTCACGAATACTTCCACAACTGGAGCGGCAACCGCGTCACTTGCCGCGACTGGTTCCAGCTCAGTCTGAAGGAAGGTTTGACGGTCTATCGCGAGCAGGAATTTGAAGCGGATCTCGCCTCCCGTACGTTGCGCCGCATTGAGGACGTGCGCGTGCTGTGGCGTACACAGTTCGTCGAGGACGCCGGCCCACTCGCTCACCCGGTACGGCCGGACCGCTACAGCGAGATCAACAATTTCTACACTGCGACCGTATACGAGAAAGGCGCCGAGATCGTGCGCATGCTCAGCGTCGTGCTCGGACGCAACGGATTCCGGCGCGGCCTCGACCTGTACTTCGAACGCCACGACGGCAGTGCGGCGACGGTCGAGGATTTCCTGAGCGCGCTGGGCGACGCGAACGCGCTCGACCTCACGCCATGGCTGGCGTGGTATGGCCAGGCGGGTACGCCGGAACTGACCGCGAGTGGCCGCTACGACGAGCACACGCGCCGTTACGAACTCAGCTTGTCGCAGCGCACGCCGGCATCGGCCGCGCAGCCGCACAAACAACCATTGCCGATACCGGTCGCGGTCGCGTTTCTCGGCGCCGATGGAAGGGCACTGCGTTTGCGCCTAGAGGGCGAGGCTGCGGCGCGCGCGGAGTGCGTGCTGTTGCTCGACGCCGATGCCGCGACGTTCCGCTTCGTCGACGTGGATGCCGCGCCGACGGTCTCGTTATTGCGCGGTTACTCAGCCCCGGTGCGCCTGCACCAGCACATCGACGCGGCGGCGCTGGCCCTGCAGGCACAGCATGACAGTGATGGCTTCAATCGCTGGTTCGCGTCCGACACGTTGGCGCGCCGCCTGTTTGCCGAGACACTCGAACGCGGGCACCCTGACGAACGTCAATTGGCCATCCATGTGGACTGCCTTGCAGATGTGGTCCGCGATCGCGACATGGATCCGGCACTGATTGCCGAAATGCTGACGCTCGCCGACGCCAGTTCCCTCGCCGATGGCCTCGTGGACGTGAATCCGGAAGCTGTACACACCGCGCGCGCCCACATCGAGACCGCGATCGCGATCGCGGTGGCCGAACCGGCGCTGGCGCGTTACCACGATCTGGCCAGCGGCGACGCGGATGGCATCGATCTGACCGCGCAAGTCCGCCGCAGGTTGCGCAACGCCTGTCTCGCCGCACTGTGCCGTGCCGACCCACAGCATCTGGAACTGGCGCGCGCGCAAGCGGCGAATGCACGCAACCTGACCGATCGGCTCAGCGCGCTCGGTATCCTGCTCGGCCTCGATGCGAAGGGCGCCGCCGCAGCGTTGGCCGCGTTCGCCGAACGCTACCACGACGATGCGCTGGTGCTCGACAAATGGTTCGCAGTGCAAGCCGGCGTGGCCGATCCGCACACACTGGAACGCGTCATTGCCCTGTCCACGCATGCGGCCTTCCGCTGGTCCAATCCGAATAACGTCTACGCCTTGATTGGCAGCTTCGCGATGCGCAATCCACGCGCGTTTCATCGCGCCGACGGCGCCGGTTACCGGTTTGTTGCGCAGGCGATCGTCAAGGTCGACGCGCTGACGCCGCAGGTCGCGGCACGCCTGGCAACTGCGTTCCGTGCCTGGCGAACGCTGGAGCCGGTGCGTCGCGCCCTGATGCGCCGCGAACTGGAGATCATCGCAGCGCGCGCGGAGAACTCGCCCGATCTGGCCGACATCGTTCAACGCAGCTTGGGCGGTTGAGTCTTGGGCAAGAGCATCGCGCCTTGCAGTGCTCCCACAACACACGCTCCGCTGCACCGCTGTTCGTGGGAGCGCAGAAAGTCGCGATCCTGTTCACGCAGATGGCAAAAGGCCGCGCAATGCGCGGCCTTCGGAATCAGGGAATTCTGTGTTTCTGGCGTTTCAGGCCGGCAACTGGCTCAACGCTTCGTTGATCTTGGCGCAGCGCGTTTCGAGCTGGTGCACGGCGTCGTTGGCCGATTCGTGCGAGCGTGCACTGTCGATCGCCATCTCCAGGCGGCCCAGTTCGATCATCAGGTCATGACGCAGGAACAGCGGATTGAGAATCATGGTGGCCAGGTTGCTCATGGTGACTTACTCCCCTTTAAGTTCGATAGGAAGTACTGAGCAAACAGCGTGCCAACCGCGACAACATGCCATTTGTGCCCTCGCCGGATCCGCGACGCGCAGTCCGATTGGCAAAAGGTAGGCACGAACCGTCCGAATCTGACCGCAACGCGCGCTCAACTACAGCGGACGACACTAGTTCGCGATCAGCGTCACAGTCTGCCAGTCGGCATTGCGGCAAATTTGCAAAACGCCCAAACAAGAGAAGCCGGGCAAGCCCGGCTTCTGTCAAAATGCTTAATTCCCGGTCACTGGCGCCCGGCATTCGATCCTAGTGGACACCCCCTGTTCCCCAAGATCGCCGGGCGCCAGCCTTATTATCTGGTCGCCCCTCACGCATCGGCATGCAGCCCGATCGTGAAGTAACCCCCACCGGCGCGACCGGCCCCTGAATTCCGGAATCAGCGTGCTCGCATACGCCGCGCGCCGGTGGGAGTATGCAAGCCCTGCAGCAGGTTCCGTGCCAGCCGCTGGATGCAGCCTTGCTAGAATTCCGCGCGCCAGTCATCGAGTAATCCATGTAAAGCCATGAC
>JBDTWV010000380.1:0-3565 GCA_040006495.1 Dokdonella sp. | reverse complement strand
AGGTTGATCGTGCTGTTGATCAGATAGAGCGAACCCCGGCCATCGAAACTGATTCCGCCGCCGCTGGAACTGTCATCAATCTGGCCGCCGGTGACGGTCAGATTGTGCAGACCGACATTGCTGTTGCCGTTGATCGTGAGCACCCGGCCGTTGCCGCTGCCGTCGATCGTCACCAGAGGCACGTTGCTGGCCGGTGGCGCGTAGGAGGGCTCGTTGGGAATGTCGGCGCAGGTCACGCCATCGCCCCAGCCCTGGAACGTGATGTACTTGTTGCTGATCGTCAGCTGCTGGTTGGTGTAGGTGTGCTCGCGGGTGATATCGATCGTCACGGGACATACGCCGGCGAGGTTGATCGCCGACTGGATATCGTTGGCCTGGCAATGGACCGGATCTGCACCGACGCGGATGTGGCCCGGGAAGGGCAGGCATATCGCCAGTGCCGGGCCCGCGAACAACATAAGAAAAGCGGCCGCCGAAATGCGCGGATTGAATGAGATGGGCATGACCGGTTCCTTGCTGGGGATTGCGTTGGGTTGCAATAACAAGGAACGAGCGATAGCAGCGGTTTGTGCCATGGCGCCGAAAGCTGCGCCGCGGAGTGTGGGCCGCGGCGCCGGTGCAGTTGGCATTGGTCAGACGCCGAGCGCGGCACGGTCCGCGTATTTGCTCCATTCGCGCGCGGCTCGCTTGCCGAAAAAGAACAGTCGCGGACACGTGATCCTTAGCGCGCGAGCGAGAGTTCCAATTGCTGCAAAGGTTGGCGGTACTGCGGCCCCAAGTCCTTGTGTGCTGCCTCGATCGCCGTGGCTTCGACCGCCAACACGCGAGCGCTCGCGACATCGCCTTCGGCAAGCAGGCCTTGAGCGAGCGCTATCAGCACCTCTTCAATGTCCGGGCTGTGCGGATCGAGCGCCTTGCGACGCGCCGCCAATGCGCTTTGCAGTAACGGTATCGCGGACTTCGCATCGCCTAGGTGGAGCTGTGCATGACCTGCGATGAAATTCGCGGTGGCAACGAAAGACTGTCCGTACGGCGCCAGCGCGCTGGTCTCCATGCGTTTGCGTACCATGCCGGCGAGCGAGACCGCTTCGGCCCAACGGTTTTCGGCCAAGTGGACCCGCGCGGTCAACAACGCGTCGGAGATTTCCTGCAGGTCGGCTTGGCCTATGCTCACGGACGTCGTCGAGAGCTGCGACAGCAACGCTGCAGCGTGGTTGTCGTCGCCCAGC
This sequence comes from Dokdonella sp., assembly GCA_040006495.1. Taxonomy (GTDB): domain Bacteria; phylum Pseudomonadota; class Gammaproteobacteria; order Xanthomonadales; family Rhodanobacteraceae; genus Dokdonella_A. The sequence continues at coordinate 2,336 of JBDTWV010000380.1, read as the reverse complement.
GCAAGCGCTAGCCGAATGCGCGGCACGATGTCGCTGTCGAACTGCTTCGACGGAGCCTTCTGTCCCGCTTTCTCGCGGATGGCCTTTGCCTCGTCGAGGCTGCGCGCGGCCTGTCCAAAGTTTCCGATTTCGATTTGGGCGGACGCAGCCACTTCGAGGAACTGTGCGAGTGGAATCGTTCCTGGCCGATTGCGCCGTCGGTTTGCGATGGCTTCCTGTACGTCATTCAGGCCGTCTTCGATTCTGCCCATCCGAATCAGCATGCCGCCTTTCTGGAATAGCACCTGCGGCGTGTGGAAGCCGTCGTTGGGCCCGACCAATGCGAGAACCTTGCGCTCGGCGCTATCGAGCAGGGTCAGTCCCTCCTGCTCCCGGCCCGTGTCGAACAGCTGTCGACCGAGGCGCATTTCGCATTGAACGACATCGACGTGATTTTCGCCGTTAATAGCCTTCGCCGATTGCAACGCGTTGCGCGCGTTGCGCTCGCCTTCGGCGATATCGAGGTGGGCAACCTGTATTTCGGCGAGTTCGGCGTAGTAACGCACCAGATCCGGGTTGGACTCGCCGTCGCTCTTGCGCGAAACAGCGATGGCTTGCTTGTACGATTTGATGGCATCTTTATCGAGTCCGCTCTGGTGTTCGATGCGTGCTTTCCTCGACAGCGCGAACCCGAGATCGAACGTCGCGTCGGCGCGTTCGTACAACGCCACGGACTTGCGCGCGTCGGCCAGCGCCAAGGGGAGATCTCGCGTCGCGTAGTACTGCGCGAATTGGTCGGACAACTGCGCGCGACGGTAAGCATCGTCGTCGTGATTGCGATCGAGCGAAGCCTGGGCTTGCTTGAGGATAGCGACTGCTTCATCGTCGCTTTGAGCCGAGTGCAGGATTTCGGCCAGCGCAATCTGCGCATCGAACGCCTCGGGTGCATCCTCGCCATAGGCCGCGCGCGCCGCGCCAATGGCTTTGCGGTAGAGCGCTGCCGCCTGCTCATCGAGGCCAAGACTGTCATGCATTTCACCGAGCAGCATCAGCAGCTTGAACTTGGCGCCGGGTGCGTCGGTCATTGCGCTGTCGATCTTCTTCGCGCCGAGTTCAAGCAGTTGCTGCGCGGTGGTCGCGCGCGCTTTCACGGGGTCGTCCTGGTAACTGCTGTTGGCCTTGAATATATCGACAAGGAAAGCCTGCACCGCATCGGCCCTGCGTGCCTGCTCGCGTGCGATGTGCGTCTGCCACAGTGCGAGCCCGAGTGCGACCATGAGCGCAAGCAGGAATGCGACCGTCGTAAGCACGCCGCCGCGATGGCGGCCGACGAATTTGCGCGCACGATACCAACCCGATGGCGGATGCGCCGCGACCGGTCGGCCATCGCGCAGGCGTTCGATGTCGTCGCCCAGGTTGCCCGCCGATGCATAGCGCAGGGCGGGATCGACCTGCAGCGCCTTCATCACGATGTTGTCGAGGTCGCCCTTGAGCAGCCGTCGCGTCGCCGCGGGCGCCGCCGGCAGTACGCCGGCGTCAAGGCCGTCGCTGACGCTGCCCGATGGTGTGCGCCCCGACGCATCGCTGAGGCGCTCACCGGTCATCAGTTCGCCGAGCAGGACGCCGAGCGCATACACGTCGGTTGCGGTCGTGATCAGACCGTCCGTGCGCTGTTCTGGTGACGCGTACGCGGGCGTGAACGCGGGCAGTCGCGTATGGGTTTCGTCATCCTCGCCGAGCAGCTTGGCGATGCCGAAGTCGAGCAGTTTCATCTCGCCATCGTCGGTGACCAGCACGTTCGAGGGCTTCAGGTCGCGATGCACGATCAGTGCGCGATGCGCCGCATCGACGGCGCGGCAGACGTCGAGGAAGATTCGCAATCGCTCGGCAGCGCCAAGACGACGCACCCGTGCGTACTCCGTGATCGGCACGCCCTTGACCAGTTCGAGCGCGATGTAGGCGAAGCCGTTCTCGGTCACGCCGCCTTCGATCAACCGCGCGATGCCGGGATGCTGCAATCGCGAGAGCGCCAGACGTTCGCGCCGGAACAAGCGTCTCGCCTCGACGGAATACAGGCCACGCCGCAGTAGCTTCAGTGCCACGTCTTGCTGCACGCCATCGTGCGTGCGGGTGGCATGGAAAACCGTCGAAGAGCCTCCGTCTCCGAGCACGCCGATCAACTCGAACGGACCGATGTGCGTTCCGGTCAGCGGCATCGAAGCCACATCCGAATCCACCAGCGCATCGGCAAGGGCGCCAGCACCCGCGCCAGGTAGCGCGCCCTGTGGACCCGGTTCGCAGTCCAGCATGCGTTCGATGCGCGCACGCGTTTCCGCATCGCAGTGCGTGTCCAGATA
>JBDTWV010000379.1:0-3568 GCA_040006495.1 Dokdonella sp. | reverse complement strand
CTGTCAGGTTCCGTGTGATGCTATTCATCAACGAGTCTGGCGTTTGAGCGCGGCTCGTGATGCGATGAAGCAACTTTACCAGCAGCTCGGAGCTTGATGATGGCAGTCACGTTGCACCCGCTGGCTCGCACCACCCCGCGAACGCGCGCCGAACTGCAAGCCGAGGCACCCAGCCTGAGCGATCACGCACTGGCAAGGCGCTATGGCATCACCGCACCGACGGTACGCAAGTGGCGCGCGCGCGATTCGACGGCTGATCGTTCGCATCGTCCAGACACGTTGCATTGCACACTGACACCGGCACAGGAAGCCGTGGCGATGGCGATCCGCGAAACGTTGTGGTTGCCACTGGACGACCTTTTGGTGGTGGTGCGCGAGTTCCTCAATCCAGCGGTCTCCCGGTCGGGGTTGGCGCGTTGCATGAAACGCCATGGCTTGAACCGGCGTCCAGTCGAGGACAAGGATGCGCCGGTGGTCCGCAAGACATTCAAGGACTACGCGCCCGGGTTCATCCACGTCGATATCAAATATCTGCCGCAGATGGCCGATGAGACATCGCGACGCTATCTATTCGTGGCCATTGACCGAGCCACGCGCTGGGTCTACGTGCGGATCTATGCCAACCAGAGCGAGAAGAGCAGCGCGGACTTCCTGCGTCGGTTGCATGGCGCAGCACCGATGAAGATCGAGAAGCTGCTGACCGATAATGGTAGCCAGTTTACGGATCGATTCACGGCCAAAGGCAAGGAGCCCTCAGGCACGCACGTCTTCGACAAAGAATGCGCCCGGCTTGGCATCGAGCATCGCCTGATCAAGCCCCGCCACCCGCAGACTAACGGTATGGTCGAACGCTTCAACGGCCGCATCAGCGACGTCCTGGCGACTACGCGCTTTCGCTCGCGCGAGGATCTGCAAACCACGATCGAGCGTTACGTGAAACTCTACAACGACCATTTGCCGCAACGCGCCTTGGGTCACCAGACACCTCTGCAAGCTTTACGCATCTGGCGCAAGGATCGTCCTGAGATGTTTGTCAGACGACCGAATAATCAAGCGGGACTAGACAATTAGTGAACCTCGTATCTTGAAGCCGCTGCGACTCAGTAGCGACTGACCAGGAGATCCTCGCTGGCGCCAGATGTCGCTGGATCCAAATCATGCGAAGCGTACGCGCACGCACGCAGGTGGCCTCCGCGTTGTTCATCGCGAAAGTCCTCTCCTCCTGTGCTGAGGCAGTCAGAGGAGAGGGAGTTGCGTGATCAATTCCGATCAATTCCGATCAATCGTTCAGTGGCGGCCTCACCTACTTTTTGAGGCTCAGCGTACCCTTCATGATTGCGGCATGGCCCGGAAACGAACAGAAGAACATGTACTGATCGCCCGCTTTGAGCTTGCTGACCGCGAAGGTCGTTGAATCCGACTCACCACCTCCGATCACCTTGGTATGCGCGATCACTCGCGTGTCGCCGCTCTTGACGTAGTTGTTGTCCAGGCCAGCCTTGATACCGTCTGCATCAATTCCCGGCTCATCGGTTGCCAGGCCCAACACCCAGTTGTGTCCCATCACGTTCTTCGCCAGCTTTCCCGTGTGTTTCAAGGTAACCGTGAAATTCTTGCAAGTCGCCGGCACTTCGATGCTTTTCACGTTGTACTGCATCATATCGTTGCCCTCGACCGTCGTCGTGCAGTCGGCAGCCCACAACGGTGTACAAAACACGCCCAGTACAGCAACCGCCAGCAGTCTACGCATGATGTCTTCTCCAAAAGGATTACTCGGATGAGTGACGGCAACCATGCGCCAAATACTGACAACCCATCCTGACCCGGATCAAGGCGCACGGCATTTACATGAGACTGTTCAGCAACGCGCTGAGTGTATTGGTACGTTTTGCATCCGCTTGAGCGTCGAGCCATGCATTCTCTCGTCCCTCCGGAATCGATAGAGGAGCACGGAGAAACACAGGTCAGGTCGCGTATTCTGCAGCGGCGTATCCGCGCTTCTCGCAGTGAGGGTCGGATTGTTCGCCCATTCCCTGGGGCTCACCCCTCCGCGCTGCGCGCTGCGGGGCTAGACTGCGGCTGTCCAAAATCGTTCCCGACGCTTTTGTCGAACCCGGTGGGTTCTCACCCAGCCGTGACAGCCAGACACGCAAACGGCCCCAAAAGGGGCCGTTTGCGTGTCTGGCGGAGAGGGTGGGATTCGAACCCACGTTACGGCATAACCGTAAACCGGATTTCGAATCCGGCGCATTCGACCACTCTGCCACCTCTCCAAGTGGGGCGCGGATGATACGGTGGGATGGGGCGCGAAACAACCCATTGCGAAGCGGGCTAGACTTCGCAGCCTGTCATCCCTGCCGGACGTTTCTGCCGATGAGCACGATCCAGACCCCCGTTTCCTATGGCGAAGTGATCGACAAGATCACGATCCTGGAGATCAAATCCGAGCGCATCGGCGATCCCGCCAAACGCGCCAACGTCGGCGTTGAGTTGGGCATGCTGAATGCGATCTGGGGTGGAAATTCCGTGTCTCACACCGATATTTCAGCCGAACGCGCCCAGTTGCGCGCGGTGAACGAGGCGCTGTGGGATATCGAGGATCACATCCGCGTCAAGGAGAAGGCGAAGGCGTTCGATGCGGAGTTCATCGAACTGGCGCGTTCGGTGTATATCCGCAATGACGAGCGCGCTGCGGTGAAGCGTGCGATCAACGAAAAGCTTGGTTCGACGCTGGTTGAGGAAAAGTCGTACCAGGACTACCGCTGAGATCAAGCGCGGGAGACGTTCAAGGCGTCTTCGCGCGCATCCGCAAATGCTTCGAGACGCTCGATCACGTCGTCGATCTCGATCAGGTCCATCACGCCGGGAAATTCGAGTTTCGTGCCCCATGCGAGCGCCGCGGCGACTTTCTTGCGGTACTTGCGCGCGGCCGCGTCGTAGCGGTCGACGCACCATTGACGATCGGAGTACGGGCCTGAGCGTGCCGGATTGCTGGCGGCGTGCAGGCCGAGTACCGGCGTGCCGACGGCGTTCGCCATATGCATCGGGCCTGAGTCCGGGCACAGCACGAGGGTTGAGCGACTGAGCAGGGCGAGCAGCTGCTTCAGTGTGTCTTTGCCGATCAGGTCGAGCGGTCGGGTCTGCATTGCGGCAAGGATCGCGTCGCCGAATTCGCGTTCGAACGCGCTCGGGCCACCGCACAGAGCCACGCGCCAGCCGAGGGCAAGCGCTGCGTGATCCATCACCGCCGCGTAGCGCTCTGGGCGCCAGTTGCGCAGGCGATGGCTGGACGTTGGGCTGACCAACAGCGTCGGCGCGTCGCCCGGCAGATGCTGTTCGGCGAATGCGTGGGCTTCGGCGGGAATCGGAATATCCCAGCGCACCTCGGTCTGTTTCAGGCCGAGCGGCTCAAGAAAACTCGCCATCGCATCGAGCACATGATCGCCCTTGCGTGCCGGAATGCGGCAGTTGACGAACAAGCCATGCAGGTCTTTCGAACGCGCGCGGTCGTAGCCGATGCGCAGCGGCGCCTTCACGCTGAGGCTGAGCAGGTTCGAGCGCAACGCGA
>JBDTWV010000378.1:0-3583 GCA_040006495.1 Dokdonella sp. | reverse complement strand
CCAAGGTGTGAAACTTCGGGCCCGCCACGTGCGGGCCCGATGCGTTTCGGTTGGGAATAAGTGCAGCCAATGAACCAAGACGTCGAGCGTGCCGGGACGTATTGGCATGTGGCGGGGCCACTTCCGATGCCGTCTATACTCCGCAGTGGTTGTCCCGAGGAGCCGCGACGATGTTCCCGCGCCGCCTCGCCGCTGTCGCTTGTTGCGTGGTTGCCTATCAAGGAGTCGCCGCTGTGTCTGTACTCGTCATCCATGGGGGCGCCGGCGTAATCAAATCGACGCTGACCTCGGAAAAGGAAGCGCTGGTCCGCGCCGATCTGGAAACTGCACTGAAGGCCGGATATGCGGTCTTGACGCGCGGTGGCGACAGCGTCGATGCGGTGACCCAGGCGCTCCTTGTGATGGAAAACTCACCACGTTTCAATGCCGGCAAGGGCGCCGTATTCACCCATGACGCGCACAACGAACTCGACTCGGCGATCATGGATGGCGCGAGCTTGCGCGCCGGAGCGGTTGCCGGTGTACAGCACGTGAAGAATCCGGTTTTGCTTGCGCGCGCCATCATGGAGAAATCGCCACACGTGATGTTGTTCGGCGCTGGCGCGGAGACATTCGCAAAGACCGTCGGTATCGAACTAGTCGATGCGAAGTATTTCCGCACGGACGAACGCTGGCAGCAGTTGCAGGAAGCGCTCAAGGTCGAGGCGAAGGGCCAGCACTCATCACTGGGTCGTGCGATTCACTACGGCACGGTCGGCGCAGTCGCACTCGACAGTGCCGGACATCTTGCCGCAGCGACTTCGACCGGCGGCATGACCAACAAGCGCTGGAACCGGGTGGGTGACTCGCCGATCATTGGCGCTGGCACTTACGCGAACGCACGTTGCGCCGTCTCCTCGACTGGCTGGGGCGAGTACTACATCCGCGCCGTTGCGGCGCATGATATTTGTGCGCGAATGGAATACGCGAAGAAGCCGATTGCCGAAGCGGCGAAGGACGTTGTCATGGACATCATCCCGCAAATGGGTGGTGACGGCGGCGTGATCGCGCTCGATTCAGAAGGAAACTTCGCCACGCCGTTCAATACCGATGGCATGTATCGCGGCTGGGTCGACAAGTTTGGCAAGATGCATGTGGCGATTCTGGGTGAGTGATGCACGCGTCGCGACCCACGCGATGGGCACAGTCAGTGACGATTGGAAAAATGACACAGCGAACACGATATGACTCCCCGACTATCGTTGCCATCTCCGCGCTGGCTTTCATTGCAGCCTGCGTGGCGCATGAGGCGATCGGGCATGCGGGCACGTGCATCGCAACGGGAGCGCATATCACGCTGCTCACCTCGGTGTATTTCCAATGTTCGAACGGACGAGCGCTGACCGATGCGGCCGGTCCGGCGATGAATCTGATCGTGGGCGGCGGTTGCTGGCTCTGCTTGAAGTCAGGGTCGACCCTGTCGCCTTACCGGCGAGTATTTCTGGTTCTTGCGATGGCGCTCAATCTTCTTTGGGGCAGCGGATATTTCGTGTACTCCGCGGTGACCGATACCGGTGATCTGGCATTCGCGCTGCGTGATCTTGCGCTTCAGCCGAAGCCCCTGTGGTTGTTTTTGATGGGCGCCGTCGGGGTCTGCCTGTACGCCGGATCGGTGCGGCTCGTCGCTGGCGAGTTGCCTGCTGGCGTTCCCCTGTTGACGGCCTACCTGGCCGCAGGTGTGGTCTCGTGCACCGCCGCATCGCTTTTCAACGGCGCCGTATTGCCCGCGCTGCGCGAAGCGGCGCTGGAAAGTGTCGGCGCGTCTTTCGGATTGCTGTTGCTGGCACGGCGCCGATACAGAGAGGATGTGACTACGACTACGGACGCAATCGCAACACGCAGCATTCGATGGATAGTGGCGGCGGCAGTCACGACGCCTGCCTTTTTTCTGACACTCGGCCGAGGAATGCCGTGAGAACCGTTGCCGCCACCCGCTACGTCACGCCGCTGCGCGAAGGCGGCTCGCTACCGGCGATCGTCGAAGCCGATGACGACGGCTTGTACGTGCTCAAATTCCACGGTGCGGGGCAGGGCGCGAAGGCGTTGATCGCGGAACTCATTGCTGGGGAACTCGCGCGCGCGATTGGGTTGCCAGTGCCGGAAATCGTGTTCGCCGAGCTCGATCCGGATCTCGCGCGCACCGAACCGGATCCCGAGATACAGCACCTGATCCGCGCCAGCGCCGGGCTCAACCTCGCGCTGGACTATTTGCCAGGCTCGGTGACGTTCGATCCCGTTGTCGAGAAGCCCGACCCGGATCTCGCGTCTGCGATTGTCTGGTTCGATGCCTACGTGAGCAATGTCGACCGCACCGCGCGCAACACCAACCTGCTGATGTGGCATCGCAAGCTCTGGCTGATCGACCACGGCGCGGCGCTGTACTTCCACCACAACTGGGACGGTTACCTCGAGCGCGCGACGAGTTCGTTTGCACAGATCAAGAATCATGTATTGCTGCCGTTCGCATCGACGCTGCGCGAAGCCGATGAGCGCCTGACTGCGTTGGTCACCGGCGAGGAGATCGGGCGTATCGTCGCGCTGGTTCCGGACACATGGCTGGGCAGCGATGCGACATTCACCGATCCCGCCGCGCATCGCGCTGCGTACGTGAAGTATTTGTGTCGACGCATCGCGGCTCCGCACGCGTTCGCGCTGGAGGCGATTCGTGCACGCGTATGACTATGCGGTGATCCGCGTCGTCCCGCGCGTTGAGCGCGGGGAGTTCGTCAACGTCGGTGTCGTGCTGTCGTGCAAAGCCGGCCCTTTTCTCGAAGCGCGTACCGAACTCGACGAGGTGCGTCTGCGCGCATTGGATCCCGGTGTCGATCTCAATACCGTGCGCAGTCATCTCGCCGCGTTCGCGGCGATCTGCGTTGGCGGGGATAATGCAGGTCCGATCGGTCGCCTGCCGACGCGCGAGCGCTTCCACTGGTTGACTGCACCACGCAGCACGATGATCCAGACCTCGCCAGTGCACAGCGGTCGCTGCGCCGATCATGCGACGATGATCGAGCGCCTGCTCGACACCATGGTGCGGACAGGACCGATATCACCACCTCCGGCGTGAGTATTCGACGACGTCGACGTCATGCGCGCCGGCGCGGATCAGCAATCGACAGACGGCCGCCGTATCGATGATGTGTGGAAGCGCGGACCGTTCTCGAAGAAGATGATCACGCCGCGCGGTTGGTTCAGAAGATGTAGTGCAAGCCAGCCGAAATCGAATAGCGCGGCTCAAGCTGCAGGCCGTTCACGCGTTGCCAGATCGGCGTCTGCACGAATACGAAGGCGGCAAAGCGGCGACTGAAATTCAGGGTGAAACCTGGGCTGAGATAGGCCAGCGTCGCGCCGCTGTTGGGGATATCGGCGTTGATGCCCGATTCGCGTTTCTCCGCACGCACATTGACCTGTACTTGCGGCACAAAGAATGAGCTGGCGACGTAACGCGTGCCGAGGCTGAGGTTTACGCCATTGCCGGGTTTGAACCCATCTTTCGATGTGACCGGCACCTGCAGCAGGCCTTGGGCAAAATAGTCCCAGTTCT
>JBDTWV010000377.1:0-3589 GCA_040006495.1 Dokdonella sp. | reverse complement strand
CCACAAGAACGCGCCTTCGCGGCGGCTGTCTTCCGGCGTGAAGCGTTGGGTCAGCATCATGTTGATGCAAGTGACGTTGAGGCCGCTGCCGGTGAGAAACAGCGCCAGCCCCCAGTACAGCGAGGCCGTGGTGCCGGCCGCAATCAGTGCGCAGCCGAGCACCTGCAACACCATGCCGCCGACGAACAAATTGCGGTTGCTCAGGAAGCGCCCGCCCAGATAGCCACCGAACAGATGCAGGCCGTAGTTGAATGCGCCGAACACACCCATGATCGCGGTCGCCTCGGCGGCCGGGAAACCCAGGTGCCTCGTCGCGTACAGCACGAGGGTCGAATACAGCACCGCAAAACCCAGCGTGCACACGATCTGAATGAAGAACAACGCGGCCGTTCCCTCAGGTATCTGCCTGAGTTTGCTGGTCAAGGATGACAAATTTTCTCTCCGGAAAATTGACGAACAGTCCGTGCGTGCAGGGAGCTTGCCGGTTGCGCTTTCACCGGTTGTGCGGATCAGCCTTTACTGCCCGATTCGAAAGCGTGTCATGGCATCCAAGGCCGCCCACGCGATACATCGGGCGCGCCATCCTGAACCGTGAGCCTGATCAGCGCCAGCAGATTTTCGTTGCGGCCTGAGCACCGTTCGACGCCGCACATTGACGCCGCGGCGCGCGTTGTCGTCGGACATCGCGAGGTGATCACAGCCGCATGCGCGCATCCCGTTGGCGACGAATGACGTGCAGGCCAACGAGGCATAGCCCAAGCCATGCAAAGCTTTCGAAGAAAGCCGCCAGAACGTCGCTGAGAAAATGTGCGCCCAGGTACATGCGGCTGGCAGCCACCAGGGTGACCATCAGCAGTGCGCCCATGATGGCGGCCAACTGTCTGGCGCGAGAATGCGTGCAGCTGATCAGCAGCGCGGCGACGAACCCATAGAACAGGGTGCTGCCCGCCACATGGCCGCTCGGGAAGCTGTAGCTGGTCAGGGTCACGATCGGATCAATGAAGTGGGGTCGCGCGCGCGCGAACACATACTTGAAGATGGTGTTGATCGCGGTGCCACCGGGCACTACCAGCACCAGACCGAGCAACCAGTCACGCTTGCCCAACCTGACCAGCAGCAGCGCGAGCAGCAGGGTCAGGATGCTCATCGACACGATGTCGTGCAGCGCCGAGACCGCCAGCATGATCTGCGTGGTCGTTGGCGTTGCGTGCGCGTGCAGCCAGTCGGCGAGATGCTGATCGATCACCGTAATGCGTTCGGCGTTATGAACGTCCTCGGCAAGATCGGCAAAAACCCCAATTGCGCCGATGATCAGGAATCCGACCAGGCTGAGCGGCCACCCAGGATGACTCCTGAGGGCGCGTCCGAAGTTGATGAGCTTGCGGTTCCACGAATCTCCCGCGCCGCGCTGCATGTCGTTGGCTTCCATCAAGCGTCCAGATGTCAAAAAAACCGCAAGGCGCGGATGCGTATTCGCTACGACTTGCGCGGACGCTGGCGGTTTATACCCGAACACCGCTTCTGGTCGCTGCAAGTCCCGATCTCATGCATGGATAGCGCGTTGCACTCGACCTTGAAACCCAACAGGGTGAAGGATGGCCTCGGCCAAATCAGGTTTCGCAACCGCAGCCAATTGCGAAACTGGGGCCAGAGCTGGTCAGAGCACCTTCGTTGTCAGGTATCTTTGGAAGAGCCTTGTCTGAAATGCAAGTTACTTCGAAGGCCAAGTCATAAAAAAATCACCTGGGTGACCACAGCCAGACCGATGGGTCACGCAGGATGGACGAGACGTACTCCACCCTCCGTCATCTCTTGAACGTATAACCTTGGCCGCGCGCCACAAAGGACAAGTGCCATGAAGCTGTGGGTCGTTTCCCTTGGACTGTTGGTGACGTGCGCAAGCGTGGAGGCGAAGACCATGGTTTGGCAGCCGTCTACTGGGCATACGCAGATACTGATATGGCCGAGCGAAGCACCTGATGTGAAGCCAGTGCCGGGGCCGGAGAGGGTCACGCGCAATACGAAGGAGCTGATTGGCGGTCTGCCAGTGACGGCGGTGACCAATGTGACACGGCCGACGATGACGGTCTATGCGCCGAAGGGCAAAAACACGCGGGCTGCTGTGGTCGTCATTCCGGGCGGTGGATTCCAGATCCTCGCCATGGATCTCGAAGGCACGGATGTGTGCGACTGGCTGACCACAAGGGGCGTCACCTGTGTGCTGTTGAAGTATCGCGTGCCCGGCATCCCGTACCTCTGGCAGTGCGACTGCCGTCCGCACAATTTTGAGTTGTCGGTGCCGTCGTTGCAGGATGTGCAGAGGGCGATGCGGCTGGTGCGCTTGCATGCGGTGCAGTGGCATGTCGATCCGCGCAAGGTGGGTGTGCTCGGATTCTCGGCGGGCGGTTTCCTGGTGGCACAGATCAGCACGAATTTCGCCCGCCATCTGTATGTGCCGGTGGACGCGGCTGACAAGGAAAGCGCCCGCCCGGATTTCGCGATGCCGATCTATCCGGGGCATCTCGCCACGGATGACGACAAGTTGAATCCCAATATTCCCGTTACCAGCGAGACGCCACCGACTTTCCTGGTACAGGCGGAAGATGACCACGTCGATGGTGTGAATCAGGCGTTGGTCTACTACAACGCGCTGGCGAAGGCGCATGTGCCGACGGAAATGCATCTGTATGCGCGCGGCGGCCATGCGTTTGGTTTGCGTCCGACCCAGTTTCCGATCACCGGCTGGCCTGCGCTGGCCGATACGTGGCTGCGGACGATCGGGATAATTCACGACTGAGTGACGCGGGACTGTGCACGGTATTTTGAGAACGAACCACGGCCAGAAACCTGTATGGCAGCGGGCTTTTTCACGCGACCATGTCTGACGCCGCTGCTGCGCCGGGGCAACTTACCACGCAGTAGAATGCGTACCGGAAACCACCGCGCAGGGATGCATCCCTCGTTGTTGGAGGTACGCCAGTAACCCATCATCCTGATCGCGCTGCTCGCAACCTTGGCGTTCGACGCGCAGGTATCGACCGATACCTGCCGAATTACCGGCACCGCGTACGACCACAGCGGCCGTCCGCTGCCCACCGCGGTGATCCGCCTGAGCGATCGGCAGACACGGCAGACTGCGTGTCGCGCAGCGGATGCGAAAGCCGCGTTCGCGTTCGATGGTCTGCCCGCTGATGCCAGTGGCCAGCGCCACCGGCTCGTTGTGTTGAGTCCCGCCATCCGTGTCACCGGAACCCATGTTCCGACGCGCTCCGTGCTTGGCGTCGCGCCCGCGTTTGGCTGCGGCGCAGGCGAAAGCGCGCGCGCGGACGTCAGGGTCGAAGTGCGCTGACGCGACGGCTTCAGCGCTTGAACGCGCGGGAGAACGCATCGGCCAGAGCGCTGCTACCCGATGTCGCCGGCGCAGAATTTTTAGGTGCACCGGCGCGATTGCCACCGCGGTTGCGCTGATCATCACGCGCACGCGGGTCGCCACGCGGGTCGCCGCCGCGCGCTTCGCCCGGCACATCATCGAGCCGCATGCTGAGCGCGATGCGTTTGCGCGGCAGGTCGACTTCCATCACTTTCACCT
>JBDTWV010000376.1:0-3589 GCA_040006495.1 Dokdonella sp. | reverse complement strand
AGGTCAATGATGCAAAAACTATGGATCTCATTCTTGGCCAGGACATGGTTCTAGTGCTAGGCAATGGAACGATTAATACCCGAGAAGAGCTGCTGCAGGAGGCGCGCGATAAGACGATCACCTACGAACTTCAGGACGAGGATCCGGGCACCCAGACGGTGCGAACTTGGGGCGATACCGCTGTAGTCACAGCACGACTAAGAATTAAAGGGGTCAGCAAAGGCGTTGCCTTTGATCGCCACCTTTGGTTTAGCGATACGTACGCTCGAACACCGGAGGGCTGGCGCTATGTTTTCGGGCAGGCTTCGGTGCATGCGGATTCTGGTTGTGACTGAACAGCATTCCGGCGAGGTCTGAACAACTTGTTGATGTTGGACACCCTGACGCCGTGGCCCTCAGTTACTTTTTCGGGGCTCGACCACGAAGGTCTGCTAGGAGTGGCGGCATGCCGTCCGTATCCAGCTACTTCCGTACGCAAGGCCATAACGGCTATGTGACGGGTTGATATGCCTGCAGCTGTTGATGGCGATCGTCAATGCATTCCGGGTCCTGCTGGCCGATGGTGCCCGCAGGGTGCGGGAACTGCAGCAGCTCGGCGTGTTCGGCTCGCGGCAAAAAATTCCACCATGCCTGACATGGTCATCAAGCTGCTGGCGTTGCTCGGTCCGGTATTCGTGCTGATCTGGATCTACTGGATGCAGTTCGTTACTACGTGGCCGTTTCGCTATCGCGGCGCTATTTTCAGGGCGCAGCACCCTGGGCATGACGGAAGCTGCCTGCCCCTCATCCGATTCATCACAAATGACTTGTGGCACATTCGGGTGTCACGACCTCATGCCTAGTCCTGTTTTATTTCACATATGGAGATCAAAAAATGCATACACCCGGGATTTCCCCCAGCGACGTCACACGGCGGCTTGATAATCTCGAGCGGCAGAATCGACGGCTCCGGATGGCGCTGTTTGCCGGTGCCTCGATCATCATCATTGCACTGCTTTGTGCCTTCACGGCGAATGATGCCGATCGAGTTCTACGGGCAAGGGGCATCGAGATCGTGGATGCCACAGGGCATGAACGAATCCTGATCGGCGCACCCCCACCCGCCGATGGGCGCAAGAGGAAGGACGGACAGACGGCTTCGATTGTCGTGCTTGGACCGGATGGCAGCGACAGGGTCATTCTGGGGGAGGAGCCCAATCCGATCATCAACGGCAAGACATATCCGAGAATTGATGCGGCCTATGGTTTGCTCATTCACGACAAGCAGGGATCAGAGCGTGGTGGCGTCAGTGCGATCGACAACGGGCGCGGTGTCATTTCGCTGGATCGGCCGGGCATAGATGCGGTCGAAATGGTCGTCAACGACAAGACCGGTTTTGCGGGACTCACCGTTAACTATGCGAGACCGATGGGCGAATATGCCGAGGCAATACGGTTGGGCACCAAGGGCAGGGAAGCGTGGTGGGCACTCAGCGATGAAAACAGCAAGGAGCGTGCACGCCTATCTATCGACGGCGACTCATCGCCTGCTATGAGGACATTTCCTGCCGACAAATCCAATGGGCCGATGAACAAAGGTGATGCAGGCAATTAGCTCGCACAAGGAGCTGGCAGACTCATTGGCTCGTATCGTCGGGATAGTGGCGCTTCAGCCATGCGGCCAACTGCTCCGGTGACCACTGTCGCTGAAGCTTCTCCGCCATCCATCGCGCCAATGCTCGATGCGTCACCAGCCTACATAGCTTGGAGCGTCGAGCCCTAGCCCAAGCCGCCTCATCGGCCTGACCGGCGTGGCAATCTTCTGCCCCGCCGTTGCTTCGAGTCTCGCGACTGATGGTCGAGGGCATCCGCGCCAGTGAGGTGGCAATGGAACGGTTCGAATGCCTGGCCGCCAACGCGCGCGCGAAATGACCTCGCGCTTGGCTAACGTCAATGCCCGCGGCGATCGTTGACGGGCGAACTGACTGCGGATGCCGCCAAACGCGGCGAGAATCCACGAATCGGCGAGGAGTGTCGATTGAACAGCCGTGCGATCTGATGAAGGGATTTACTCATCTGCCATCGATCCCACATCTGGTACATAGACTTGTACACGATTGAGCGAGCTCATTGGCCCGCTCCGACCTCGCAGCACGAAATTGCACGACCCAATGGGCGTGCCAGTATGAAAACGTAGGGAAACCTCAGGATCAGAGTGATCTTTCCTTCGGTACCTCGGCCTCGTGTTCAGAGTCGGCCGCATGAATCGACATGGCCATAGTTTTTAGCTCACCCTCGGTACCGTGGCAGGTGTCGTTAGCCAGTAGCACAAATCCTTCGTGCTGCTTCGGGTAGAGCACCATCTGACTGGATGTGCCGAAGCTTCCGCCGCTGTGTGAGACCATGGATTGTCCGTGATCGGTTTCCAGGTTCCAGGCCATCCCCTCGCCGTCTTCGGCAGTGCCCACTAGGCGCTGATGGGACAGACGGATCGCGGGATCGCTGGTGTCGAGCTGCCAACGCAGGTACTTCGCCATGTCCGCGTTGTCAGAATACAGACCCCACGCAGCACCGGCGTTCTGCACGTGGTTAGGCGCAATCCGGCCATCGCGGTCGTAACCGACGACGAGACGCGATTGCTCTGTGTGATCTAACGCGAGTCCGGTCGATGTCATGCGTAGAGGCTGGGTAATGCGTTGTTGCAGTAACGCGTCGAAAGTTTTCCCATAAACTTTTTCAATGCCAAATCCGATCGTCTGGAACCCTGCGTTCGAGTAAGCCTGCTTTTTCCCTGGCTCGCTGCGTAGCGCAATTTTGTGCAGCGCAGCCAGAAACTGATCACGGCCGAAACCTCGGTTGAGCGCGATCAAGCGGGCGGGCAGCGTCGCGTAGTCCTTTTCCGCATAAATGGCATCCGTGTCCGGGACGTCGCGTGGCATGCCCGAATAGTGGGTGAGCAGCGTTCGTAACGTGATGGGTTTCCCATTCAAAGCAAGATTGCGGTAGTCGTCCGGCAGCGTGTTGCGAAAATCGCCGTCCAGACTCATGCGGCCATCGAGCACCGCTTGTGCCGCCAGTGTTGCGGTAAAGGTCTTGGTGACGGAAGCCAACTCATAAATACTCTGCGGCGTCGCCAGTTCGACCTTTGCGCGAGAGGTCGATCCGTAGTCGTAGAAATGCGACAGGCCCCCATCCATCGTCACCATGGAAAGCCCCACATGGCAGCGATTGCGAAAAAAAACGTTGGCCGCCCTGTCGACAGCGATATCGGGTTCTACCCCGTTAACGCGGACACTTCCAAGAAGACCGATCATGGTCAAAAAGGAGTGTCATGCCCAAGCGACGAAAGTTCAGCGACGAGGTCAAATGGGAGGCGTTGGCCTAGTTCGCCAGCCGGGTGCGCAGCTCAGTTAGGTGGCCCGCGACTTCGGCGTGGGTGCAGGGGTTCTGGGGCGTTGGCGGCGGGAACTGGAGGCCGACAAAGCGACGGCCTTTGCTGGCTCAGGCGTACCCCGAGATCAGGAGATAGCCACGCTCAGACGCGAGTTGGCGCGAGTGAAGAAGGAGAGAGATTTTTTGCGCGATGCGGCAGCGTTCTTCGCCAGGGAAT
>JBDTWV010000375.1:0-3589 GCA_040006495.1 Dokdonella sp. | reverse complement strand
CACCAACGTCAATCCGGCCGAAACCGCCAAGTTCGATCGTCTCGCCGCGCGCTGGTGGGACCCTGACGGCGAGTCCCGTCCGCTGCATGATCTCAATCCTGTGCGGCTCGGCTATATCGCCGATCGCGCAGTCCTCAAAGACTCGCATGCGCTCGATGTCGGCTGCGGCGGCGATCTGCTCGGCGAGGCGCTGGCGCGCGCCGGCGCCGACGTTATGGCGATCGATCTTGCGCCGGCCGTGCTCGATGTGGCGCGTCTGCATCTGCATGAAAGCGCGCTCACCGTCGACTACCGCGAAACCAGCGTCGAGGCGCTCGCAGCGCAGATGCCGGCCGCATTCGATCTCGTCACCTGCATGGAAATGCTTGAGCACGTGCCCGATCCCGCCAGCGTTGTCCGCGCCTGTGCAAGGTTGCTGAAGCCCGGCGGCAAGCTGTTCCTGTCGACCCTCAATCGCACGCCGCTTGCGTTCGGTGCGGCGATCCTCGGGGCCGAGCACGTGCTGCGCCTGCTGCCGCGTGGCACGCATCATTACGCGCAGTTCCTGCGCCCCAGCGAGATCGCGACGGACCTGCGTGCTGCCGGACTAGTACTCGACGATTTGTCCGGCATCGCCTACAACCCGCTCACACGTCGTGCGTGGCTCAGCGAGAGCGTCACCATCAACTATCTCGCCTGCGCGACGAACCCGGCATGAGCGTCGTGTTGCCACCGCGTGCGGTGTTCTTCGATCTCGATGGAACCCTGGTCGATTCGGCCCCCGATCTGGTCGCAGCGGTGCAAGCGTTGTGCGCCGAACTCGGCGCTCCCGCGGCCGACGCTGACGCGGTGCGAGCAGTCGTCTCGGCCGGTGGGCGGGCGATGTTGCGCAAGGGCCTTCCGGGCGCGGACGATTCGATGATCGACCAATGGTTGCCGCGCTTCCTCGACCTGTATGCGATCAAGATGGTGGTGCACACGCGGCTTTATGACGGCATGGCCGAGGTGCTCGACCTGCTTCAATCACGCGGCATCGCGTGGGGCATCGTGACCAACAAGCCCGGATGGCTTACCCGACCGATGCTCGCGCAGATGACGTTTCATCAAAGTTGTGCCGCACTGGTGACCGGCGATTGCCTGCCGGTCCGGAAGCCTGACCCTGCGCCGCTGCTGCGCGCCTGTGAACTGGCTGGCGTGGATGCGGCCGATTGCGTCTTCATCGGTGACGACCTGCGTGATGTCCAAGCCGGCGGCGCAGCCGGCATGCGTACGATCGCTGCGGCGTGGGGCTATCTCGATGGCGGCAATCCGCAGGCCTGGGGCGCCGACTTGGTGGTCGGTACGCCGCACGGCCTGCCCGCGGCACTCGGCCTCCTCTGAAGTGAGCGAGGCTGCCGACACCTCTGCGCTAGCCACGTTCGAGGCAAAGTGGGGCTCTATCCATCCGGAACTTGCGCTTGCCCTGAGATTCGTCGACCCGGGCCGACGCCGTGCGCACAGCGCGTTCGCGTGCCTCGTGTGCGAACTCGAACATGCCGCATTCGCGATCCGCGAAGCGGAGCCAGCGATGATCAAATTGCAATGGTGGGCGGAGGAATTCGCGCGTATCGGTGCGGGCGAGGCGCGCCATCCGCTGACCCAGGCCTTGGCGGACGAGCCGGCGTTCGCCACGCTGCCGGTTGTGCGCTGGCATGCGGTCGTGATCGGGGCGATTGCGCAACGCGATCCGGAGCCCGCGCCCGATCGCGTGCTGTTGCTGCAAGGGTACGCCGCGTTGTACCGGCCGCTGGCGTTGATCGAGGCTGCACTGTTTGTGCCGACTTCTCTTGCCGCTACGTCATTTTCTTCGACGTCGGCCGACTCGGTCGCCCGCGTGCGTATCCTCTCGCGCGCCCTGCGCGAAACCGCGGGGCTTGCCAATGCATTGCGCGATGGGCGTTTGCCGCTGCCGCTCGATGTGCTTGCGCGCCATCGGCTTGCGCGCGGCGAACTCGCGCACAAATCGCCGCAGCAGCTTGCCGCGTTGCGCGAGTGGCTGGTGGCCTTGGGATCCATTCCGGAGCCTGGGGTTGGTCTGGATATGGGTCTAGGCGCCCTCGCCGCGGCGACTGCGAGTGCGGATCGTTGGCGCGCGCAATGGGCCGCGCGCGCGAACGATCCATTGGCGACACTGAACGTCGCACTCGCACGGGTTCCGTTGCGCGCAGTCTTGGCGACGTGGCGGGCCGCGCGACGTTCGCGGGGTTGATCGCGGCCCGCCTGTTACGCTATTGATTCGGTGTGGCGCAGGCCCCAGCTATCTGCAGCAGTGGGGGCCGCGGTTGCTCCGCTCTTGCACGAGCATCGCCTCCCGCGTTCGGCGCCGGTCGCCCAATCCGTTTCGAGAAATCTGCATGTCTCCAACGCAAAACACACAGCGCGCGATGCCCGATGTCGCCAGCGACCTGCATGCTGCCGGCGTCACCGGCGCTCTGGACTGGGTCGGCATGGACGAGGTCCAGATGCCCGTCCTGCTGGCAGGAACCGGTGATCACGTCGAGCGGGTCAGGGCGCGGGTAGCCGCGTTCGTGAATCTCAACAGCGCCGGCGCACGCGGCATCCACATGTCGCGCCTGTACCTGCACGTCGACCGACATCTGTCCGTCGAGCCACTCACGCCGGCTCTATTGCGCCGCGTGTTGCGTGACTTTCTGGATTCGCATCAAGATCTTTCCGACCGGGCTCTGTTGCGGGTGCGTTTCGATCACATGGTGCGGCGCGCGGCGCTCGCCAGCGCGCACAGCGGCTGGCGCGCTTACCCGGTCGAGATCACGGCGCGCCTGGACGATGCGGACTTCGCGGCGGAACTGCGCGTCGAAGTGCAGTACTCGAGTACGTGTCCGGCGTCCGCCGCGCTTGCGCGGCAATTGATCCAGGAACGCTTCGCCACTGAATTTGCAAACGATGCAGCCTGTGCTCGTGAATCGATTTTGGCCTGGCTAGGCAGCACGCGGGGCATTGTCGCGACGCCACACAGCCAGCGCAGCGCGGCAAATGTCCGAGTGAAACTTGGGCTCGGCTTCGAGTTTCCGATTGTCGAGCTCATCGATCTTGTCGAAAACGCATTGCAAACGCCGGTGCAGACGGCGGTCAAGCGCGAGGATGAACAGGCGTTCGCATTGCGCAACGGCCAGAACCTGATGTTTTGCGAAGATGCGGCGCGGCGCATCCAGCAAGCGCTCGATAGCGACGAACGCTTCGCCGATTATTGGTTGCGCGCGGCGCACCACGAAAGCCTGCATCCGCACGACGCGGTAGCGATTGCGACCAAGGGTGTGGTTGGCGGTTACTCCGATTCGGATGTAGGCGGCTAGTCTCGGCCTGCCCGGCGCGGCGTCGCGGACCGGTGTCGACCAATCCGCGACCACCCCGCCTAAGGTGCGATTCCGGTCAGCAATAATGGGTCGAGCCGCACGTTGAACCAGTTCAATCCCCAGTGCAGATGGGGCCCGGTCGCGCGACCGGTCTTGCCGACCGCACCGATGATTTGACCGTGTTCGACGCGCTCGCCGACCTTCACGTCGATGCGCGACATGTGCAGGAAATTCGAACTCACACCGTGGCCATGGTC
>JBDTWV010000374.1:0-3612 GCA_040006495.1 Dokdonella sp. | reverse complement strand
CGCCCGCCGGATACATGTCCGGCATCTCGGCGGTCTCGCCGCCGATCAGCGCGCAGCCGGCGATCTCGCAACCCTTGGCGATGCCGCCGACGACCGCCACCGCCGTGTCGACATCGAGCTTTCCGGTCGCGAAATAGTCGAGGAAAAACAGCGACTCGGCGCCCTGCACCAGTACGTCGTTCACGCACATGCCAACCAAGTCGATGCCGATCGTGTCGTGTTTGCCAAGAATCTGGGCCAGCTTCAGCTTGGTGCCGACGCCGTCCGTGCCGGATACCAGCACCGGCTCGCGGTAGCGGCCGCCGAGCTCGAACAGCGCGCCGAAACCGCCGAGTCCGGCCATGACCTCGGGTCGGAATGTGCGCTTGACCAGCGGCTTGATCCGCTCGACCACTTCGTTGCCCGCGTCGATATCGACGCCGGCGGCGCGGTAACTCAGGGCTTCGGGTTCGACAGACATGGCAGGCATGGCGGTTTTACGGGCCGCGAATGATAGCAGGCAGGGGCGCGGCGCAAGGGATGCTTTCGGCTGGGGGCTGCGTGCGCCCAATGGACTAGCCAACCCGCTTTAGGCAGACTGCTAGCCACCCCTGACATTGGATATGCCCGTGCGAACCCTTCTAGTGCGCAGTGTCTTCGCTCTGGTTCTGGCCCTGCTCGCACCGCTCGCATCGGCGCTGACGCCGGCCACCTATACCGGCACCGCACCAGTCAACTCACAATCCGACGCGGATCGCGCCGGTGCACTGCAAACGGCGCTCGCCAATGTGGTGATTGCGCAAACTGGTGACAGCAGCGTCATCGCGCGGCCCGACGTCGCCAAAGCGGTGGGTCAGGCCGAGCGCTACGTGCTGCAGTATCAGTACAAGCACAACTCCGGTGCCGACGACGCCGCGAAGATGACCTTGGTCGCTCAGTTCGACAGCGTTGCGGTCGACAAGATGCTGAGCCGGCTCGGCATCGGCAACGGCAGCGAAGACAAGGCTGCGCTGTCGGAAACGCCGAGCGAGGCGGCGGTATGGATCGGTGGCATCCAGAACGCGAATGACTATACGCGCGTGATCGGCTATCTCGCCAAGAGCAATTTCGTGCGCGGAGCGCAGCCGATGCGGGCCCATGCGGACGGCATCCTCGTCAAGCTTTCGCTGGCGACCGATCTTGCGCATTTCCTCGATGCGGTCGGCATGGAGCGCACATTGAGGGTGAATGCGGCCGCCCCGCCTGTCGATGGCGTCGACGCGACCCTTGCCCTCGCTCCGTAACAAGGCGGCGCTCATGCTGCGCCACCTGCCTAATCTGATCACCGTATTGCGCATGGTGCTGGTGGTGCCGCTGTGCTGGCTGATCAGCGCGGGACGCTATGACGCAGCATTGCTCATCGCCGCTGTGGCGGGGTTGAGCGATGCGCTTGACGGATTTCTCGCCAAGCGCTTTGGCTGGCAAAGCTGGATCGGCGGCATGCTCGACCCGATCGCCGATAAACTGATGCTGATGGCGGCGTTCGTCTGGCTCGCATTGAATGGCGAACTGCCGGTCTGGCTTGCCGCCGTCGTCGTCGGACGCGATGTCGCGATCGTGCTCGGCGCGATCGCGTATCACAACCTGATCGGCCGCTTCGATGCTTCACCCAGCCGCTTGTCGAAACTGACTACGGTGATCCAGATCGTGTTCGTGCTGGTCGAGTTGCTGCGGCTATCGGGTTGGGTTGCGGTGCCTGCTCTGCTGCGCACAGTTCTGATCGCCGTAACCACCGGATTCACGCTCGCCAGTGGATTGCATTACGTATGGGTCTGGGGTGCTCGTGCGCGCCGATCGTCCCGCCTGAGGAACCAAGATGACTGAACAATCGCGGGATAGAGCGACACTGGATGTGCGCTGGCAATGGTTGATCTTGCTGGCGTTGTTGGGTGGAATCGTTTACCTGCTCTCGCCTGTGCTGATGCCGTTCGTCGTCGCTGCGTTGTTTGCGTATCTGGCCGATCCACTCGTCGATCGGCTCGAACGCTGGATGGGCCGCGGCCTCGCGGTCAGCCTGGTGTTTTTCGTGGTCACGATAGTGGTTACTGGAATTTTGCTCGTGCTTGTGCCGTTCATCGAGCACCAGATCAGCAATTTTCTCACCCAGTTGCCGATCTGGATCGACTGGTTCCAGACCCGCGCGACACCGTGGCTCATCGAGCATTTTGGGGTGTCGCCGGATCTGCTCGATACGCGCAGCATCATCGATGCGCTGCAGACGCACTGGAAGGAAGCCGGCGGCTTCGCGGCCGCCACGCTGGCGCATGTGTCCAAATCTGGCATGACCATCATTGGCTGGCTGGTCAACCTGGTCCTGATTCCCGTTGTCGCGTTCTATCTGTTGCGCGATTGGGACATCCTGGTTGAACGAATCCACACGATGATCCCGCGCGGAGTCGAGCCGGTCGTGTCGCGCCTCGCGCACGAGTCGGACGTCGTGTTGGGGGCTTTCATGCGCGGCCAGCTCAGCGTGATGATCGCGCTAGCTTTTTTTTATGGTGCAGGGTTCTGGTTAACCGGTCTCAGCGTCGGCCCACTGATCGGCATGGTCGCCGGACTCATCAGCTTCGTGCCATACCTCGGTGCAATCACCGCGCTGGTGATGGGAGTAATCGCTGCGCTCGTGCAATACCACGACTGGTATCACGTGATGCTCGTCGTCGTCGTTTTCGTGGTCGGCCAGCTCCTCGAAGGCTATGTGCTGGTCCCGCGCCTGGTCGGTGAAAAGATCGGTCTGCACCCGGTGGCAGTGATGTTCGCCGTGCTTGCCGGCGGCGAACTGTTCGGATTCCTCGGCGTGCTGCTCGCGCTACCGATCGCCTCGGTGCTGATGGTGGTTTTGCGCTACGTCTATCGGCGCTATACCGAGAGCGAGCTCTATACAGCGCGCTCGGTGTCTGTGGTCGTGGTGGCCGGAATGCCGATGGCCAACGTCCACGATCGTAATGTTGTCGTCGTCGATCATTCCCGACCGGAAGCCAGAGCGCCCTCAGTGGACCCATGACCGGACAACTTCCGCTCGCGCTGCGCTGGCCAGCGCATCAGCGTTTCGAGAGTTTCGTTTGTGCCGACAACGGCGTCGCGCTGGATCAGTTGCGTGCGGCTGCGCGGACTGCCGATACACCCTGGCTGTATCTCGCCGGGCCGAGTGGAAGTGGACGCACACATTTGCTGGTCGCCACCTGCGCTGCAGCGAATGCGGGCGAACGCAGCGCGCAGTACCTGTCGCTGGCCACACTATCCGCGCAACGTGCGCACGCGATCCGTGGCTTCGGTGGCAGCGATCTGCTGGCCATCGATGATGTCGATGCGATTGCCGGTGACCGCGATGCTGAGCACGCGCTATTCGATCTGTACAACCGCTGCCGTGCCGAACACGCGACCTTGGTATTCGCCGCGACCGCTCCTGCGGCACAGCTCGGAATCGTCCTGCCCGATCTGGTATCGCGGCTGTCTGCGTGCACGCAAACTTCGCTGAAGCCACTCGACGAAAACGAGCGTCGTGTGCTGCTGCGCGAACGCGCGCGCGCGCGCGGCCTTGAGCTCGACGACAGCGTGCTCGACTGGCTATTTGCACGCAGCAAGCGTGATCTC
>JBDTWV010000373.1:0-3615 GCA_040006495.1 Dokdonella sp. | reverse complement strand
ATGGCACTGGCTCGCGCCCGGCTTTCCCACTCTGGAAAACGCGCCATCGTCCACAACGATCCCCGTCTCAAGCCTGCTGCGTCAGCTCGACGCGGACCTGCCCGCGGCCACCGCGTTGACGGTGGTCGTACCGGAACAGCTTGCTGGTCTCGACGGCGAACGCCTGCACGTCGCCCGCGCGGTCGATTGGCGCATCGTGCCCGGTCGCATGACCGAGGGCGATGCGGTCGCGGCGGACGCCACGACTCGGATCGCAGTGCGCTACACGCCCGATTCGCAGCCGGCCGTCGCCTATCTTCGCGCCGCAGTCGCCGCATGGAACATCCGCGAGCCGGGGCGTTACCAACTCGATGCACAACCCGTTGCCAAGCCGATTGGCGACACGCAGCATTGGTTGGTGTGGCTTGCGTCGACGCTGTCGGCGCAAGCATCCGATTGGATCGCGCGTGGCGGCGTGGCACTTGTTGCGAACCATCCCGCGCCGGATGCGGCAGCACTCTGGCGCGACGTCGGAGGCGACGTGCTCGCGCGCAAACAGACCGTTGGTCGCGGCCGCCTGCTCGCTTTACCGGGAGCGCTTGATCCGGCGGCGTTGCCGATGTTGCTCGATGCGGATTTCCCCGATCGCCTGCGCGTTGCGTTACAAGGGCCGCCAGCCGCGCCGACACGTGCCAACGCCGATACCGTGCGCCCGCTGCAGGACACCTTTCATGGCACGTCTCGCGCGCACTCGGCCGATCCGGCGCGTCCGCTCGATCCGTGGCTCGCATTGCTCATCGCATGGCTATTCTTGCTCGAGCGCGTCGTCGCGACGCGATCCCGCGCCAAGGCGGCGTCGTGAACCGCATAGCATCGAGAACCACGCACCCATGTGGGAGCGCCGGAAGGCGCGATGCCTTTGCGCTTGTCTGTGCCACAAAGCATCGCGGCTGCCGCCGGTTCCACCAGAGCCCGCATCGCCTCCAACTCCGTGGGAGCGTCGGAAGGCGTGCTGCTTTTGATCCGTGGACCAGCATCGCATTCGAAGCCAGCCTCCTTGGCGCTATACCTCAACGCGCAGGCGTGACGCGATGAGCGGCGATCTGCGTCTCGCCACCTTGCGCCGCGCCGCAACTTGGCGCCGGCTGGCAATTGCGCAGGCATGCGCGCTACCGCCTGCGCTCGCGCTCATCGTGCTGGCCGCGCGCGCCAGTGGTAGCTGGGCAGGGTTGGCTGTGCTTGCATGCGCGGTCGTCGTACTCGGCGTCTTGGCCCGCCGCGCGCTTCACGTCGATGCCGCATGGCTGGCGCGCCGCCTTGATGCCGCATCCCCGGCGATGGACGACAGCGCCGCGCTGTTGTTCGAGGACGTTGCTAAGTTGTCGAATCTGCAGCGGCTGCAGCACAGCCGGCTACGCACCCGGTTAGGCCAACACGCCATCGACCTGCGCCCCGCATGGCCGCGACCGGCGATCGTTGCGAGCGCGGGCGCCGCATGCGCGATCCTCGTGGTCGCCGCGCTATGGTCGCCGTCATTACGCCTCGCGCGCACATCGCCGCCGGCCACGAACGCCGCGACGAATACGCACGCGACCTCGATCGTGCGTGCCGAACTCGCGATCGCGGCACCTGCGTATACGCAACTGCCCGCGCGCCACGATGCGCTCCTCGACGCCAGGGCGCCGGAAGGGTCGCGCATCGGCTGGCAGTTGCGCTTCAATCCGCAACCGAACGCGGCGACACTGGTTTTCCACGATGGCCGCCGCCTTGCCCTCGCTCACAACGGTGTCAATTGGGTTGGCGAGCACACGCTAAGCGCGTCCACGCTGTACCGGATCGCGCTCGACGGCGCGCCGCCGCTCACCGACGATCGGCTGTACCGCCTCGATGCGATTGCGGACCTGCCGCCTGAAGTCCGCGTGATCGCGCCCGACAAGACGCTGACCCTGCTCGATGCGCAGCAGAAAACCTGGGACCTCGCATTCGACGCCAGCGACGACTATGGCATCGCGCATGCCGACCTCACGATCACGCTCGCCCAAGGCACGGGCGAAAACATCGCGTTCAAGGAGCAGACGATCACGCTGACCGGCACGGCCGCTGGCAACGCGCACACCCAGCACTACGAGCACACGCTCAACCTCGCCGCCCTTGGTCTGTCGAAAGGCGATGACGTGATCGTGCGTCTCGCGGTCAGCGACAACCGCGAACCAAAACCGAATGTCACGTGCAGCGCGAGTTTCATCCTGCGTTGGCCAGTCGACCCGTCCAGCGAGAGCGCTGGTCTCGAAGGCGTGGTACAGCACACGATGCCGGCGTATTTCCGCAGCCAGCGCCAGATCATCATCGACAGCGAGGCGTTGCTCGCCGCGCTGCCGTCGCTCGACGTCGCGAAGTTCCAGACGCGTTCGGATTCAATCGGTGTCGACCAGAAGATCTTGCGCCTGCGCTACGGGCAGTTCCTCGGCGAGGAATCGGAAACGCATGCCGGCCATGCGCCGGAGTCTGCACACGGCGACCATGCGCAAGGGGACGCTGGCGAGGCGCGGACCCAAGTCGATGCGTTAGCAGCAGCGCACGAGGCGCAGGAACGACAATTGCCGACCCAGACACCGGAAAAATTCGGTGCGGAAGGCAACACGCTTGCCGAATACGGGCACGTGCACGACATCGCCGAGGCGGCGACCTTGCTCGATGCGCAGACGAAAGCGACGCTCAAATCTGCACTCAACGAGATGTGGCAGGCCGAGTTGCATCTGCGCCAGGCCGATCCGGCCAGCGCGCTGCCGTACGAACACCGCGCGCTCGAATTCATCAAGCAGGTGCAGCAATCGACGCGCATCTATCTCGCCCGCGTCGGTCTGGAGTTGCCGGTCCCCGACGAGACGCGCCGCCTGTCCGGCGAGCGCAAGGATCTCGCGGATCGGGTCGGCACACTTGGCGCGACCGCCAGCCCCGATGCGGCGTTGACGCAGCTCTGGCAGGCGCTCGACGATCCTGCCGCACCCGATTGGAGCGCTGCAGAACGCTGGCTGCGCGCGCATGCGGGCAGTGTTCCGGAGGCGCTCAGCGCGCTCGCCGCGATCGACACGGTACGGCGTGATCCGGCTTGCGTGCTCTGCCGCGCGAAGCTGCGCGACCTGCTATGGCCGCTGTTGCCGGTGCCCGCCGCCGTCAGCGCGCCACGCACGGCACCGGATGCGGCTGGGCGTGCCTATCTCGACGCGCTGCCATTGGCGGCAGACACGGGCGCGGCAGAGAAGGGCGCACCGCGATGAATATCGAATGGCTGGTCGCGATCGCGCT
This sequence comes from Dokdonella sp., assembly GCA_040006495.1. Lineage (GTDB taxonomy): Bacteria > Pseudomonadota > Gammaproteobacteria > Xanthomonadales > Rhodanobacteraceae > Dokdonella_A. The sequence goes on along the minus strand of JBDTWV010000373.1, from coordinate 330 downwards.
GGGCCTCGCCGCAGCACTTGGCTTCGTGCGCACGCTGCGCGATCGCAGTCGTCTTCGCGTCGTGCGGATCGCATTACAGCTAGTTGTAGCAGGATTGTTGTACGTCTTGCTTTTTCCACCGTTGTCGCAGGAACCATTCTCGGCCGACGAGTTGACCGTGCTGACTCCCGGCGTGACCGCTGCACAGATCAATGCGATCGGCGTCGCCGCGACCATCGTCGCGCTGCCCGGCGTCGACGCGGCGCTTGGTATCGAACGTGCACCGGATCTCGGCACCGCGCTGCGGCGCCACCCACAAAGCCGGCAGTTGCACATCGTCGGTGGCGGCCT
>JBDTWV010000372.1:0-3619 GCA_040006495.1 Dokdonella sp. | reverse complement strand
CGCAGACGCTGTATCTGGCCGCGACCGAACTTGGCCTCGCCGCCTTCATCACCGCTGCGATCAACGAAGGCGACATCGAGGACGCTTTCGGCGTCGATCCGATGCAGCAAGGCGTGATGTCGGTCAGCGGCTTCGGTCACCGTGGCGTAGAGCGCAACGATATCGAATTTGACCCGCTCAACGCGGTCTGGCCGGCTGCCTGAACACGTTGCGACCGATGTTGTGGGAGCGCCGGAAGGCGCGATGCCGTTCGCCTTACGCATCGCGCCGTCCGGTGCTCCCGGTAATTGACGAAGCGATTCCCAGCGCCGTCGATCGCGTCGACCCCCGTCTGCCAAGCTGCCGCAACTCCCCCAACTGGCAACCGCGCCCTTCCCAGTGCAGAATGACCCAGTACAGGGGAGTCCGCCGGGCGTGAACGCAGCCGTTACATCCGCCGTCGAAACCAGAACAAACACCGCGACCTCGGTGCTGCGCACGCTCGTGGTATGCGACTTGGTCGATTCGACCGCACTGGTCGAGCGCCTCGGCGACCAGCGTGCGGCCGACCTGTTCCGCAAGCACGACCGTCTCGCGCGCGTGCTCATGCAGCAGCACGGCGGCCAGGAGATCGACAAAACCGACGGCTTCCTGCTTCTGTTCGAGCGGCCGATCCAGGCCGTCGCCTATGCGCTCGACTACCAGCGTGATCTCGCCGCGCTCGGCGCGCACGAGAAAATCCCGCTCAGCGCACGCCTCGGGATTCATATCGGCGACGTGGTGGTCTGGGACAACCTCGCCGACGACGTCAAACGTGGCGCCAAGCAGACCGAAGTCGAAGGCCTCGCCAAACCCGTCGCCGCGCGCCTGATGGGCCTCGCCTTGCCGGGCCAGATCCTACTGTCCGGCTCGGCTTACGAAATCGCTCATCGCGCCCAAGGCGAACTCGGCGAAAAGCTCGAACGCGTGCGCTGGCGTACCCACGGCCGCTACCGCTTCAAGGGCGTGCCGGATCTGGTGCCGGTGTTCGAAGTGGGCGAAGAAGGCGTCGCGCCGCTGAAGCCACCGCCGTGGAGCAGCAAGGCACATCGCGAGATGCCGATCTGGCGCCGCCCGATTTTGATCGGCCTGGAAGTCGCCGCGCTGGCGCTGGCCATCGCGATACCGGTGTTCTACCTGACCCGTCCCGCGCCCGCGATTGCGTTCGCCAATCGCGACTGGGTCGTGGTCGGCGACCTCAAGAACCTGACCGGCGAAAAGGTCTTCGACGAATCGCTGCAGACCGCGTTCCGCATTGGGCTTGAGCAATCGCGCTACGTCAACGTGATGCCCGACCTCAAGGTGCGCGGCACCGTGAAGTTGATGCAGCGCGATCCCGAAAAAACCGATATCGATCGCGGCATCGGCTCGGAAATCGCGATCCGCGACGGCGCGCGTGCGCTGATACTGCCGACCGTCGCCGAGATCGGTGGCCGCGTGCGTGTGACGGCGGAAGTTGTCGACCCGGCTACGCAGACCACCGTGTACTCGGAATCGGCCGACGGCGTCGGTGCACAGTCCGTGCTCCCGTCCATCGACAAGGTCAATCGCCAGTTGCGCGAGCAACTCGGCGAGGCGCTCGCGACCGTGTCGGAGAATTCAAAGCCGCTGGAGAAGGTCGCGACGAAGAACCTGGATGCGTTGCGGGTGTATTCCCTTGCTATCGCTCAAGCAGCGAGAGGCAAGTTCCCCGAAGCGCTCAGTTTTTTCAACGAAGCGTTGAAGCTGGACCCGGACTTCGCCAGCGTGCACCTGCAGATTGGTCGGCTGATGGAGAACAGCGGCCACGATGAGGATGCAATCAAGGAATTGAAACTCGCGCTCGCAACGCCCGGTCGCCTCTCGACGCGTGACCAGCTGCTGGCGGAAGCTCATCTCGCATCGATCCAGTCGCCGCGCGCGTCACTGCAAAAATGGAAGATCCTGGCTGACACGTACCCGGATTTCTCGGTGGGTACCGGATCGTATGCATACGCTGGGTGGTTAATCGCGAATCGATATGACAGCGAAGTATTCGCCGCAGCGCGTGCGTCGGCCTCAGCGCAAAACCCGCTTAGGGGCCCAGCCCTTCATTTACTCGGAATACTGAATCTCGGCAGCGAGCGTTACAAAGAAGCGATCGAGAACTTCAAGGACGCTGAAGCGAGCGGCGTGATATTCAAGCCTTACCATGCGGCGACGCTGGCCGCCGAACGCGACTACGATGCGGCGGAAAAACTGTTGCCTGCATTCCCGGCGAAACTCGGCCCCAACATTACGCTGGATACGATCAACGAGCTGCTGCGTATCACGATACCGTTGGCACGCGGCGACTGGCCCGGCGCCAAGGCCGCACTGACCCGCGCGCGCGGCATCAGCGGCAACAACGGCGCGTTTGCGAATTCGCTAACCGATACCGATCTCAGCGTATTCCAGCCCTATTCGAGCGATGCGGCGAAACAAACGCTTGCCGCGCTGGCGGACGCGCGCCAGGCGTTCAAGCCCGAGGATGCGATCCAGGCGCGGACTAGTGGCGGGCGCATCCTCCTGCTCGGCTATCTCGCGGCACACGCGGGCGCAATAGCGCCAGCCGAAGCGGCAGTCAGCGATGTTGAAAAGCGCATGAAGCTGGACGATTCACCGTTGCTGTCGACGCTGGACGCGGTCGCGAACGCGCAGATCAGTCTAGCCAAGGGCGATCCAGCGCACGCACGAGCGTTGCTGCAACCGCTGCTCGACGGCAGCGAATTGTGCATCGTGCATGTCGTGCTGCTCGATGCATTCACGCGCGAAGGTAACGACCAGAAGGCGCTTGAGCACGCGCAATGGCTCGCTTCACACCGCGGCCGCGCGTATGCCGAGTACAACCTCGACAAGACCTTGACGCCATTCAATGTGCTGCAGTCGAATCTGGCGCAGCTCAACATCGCCGAGCTGTCGCTGAAACTCGGCGATGACGCTGCTGCGGGCCGCGCATTCACGCAATTCAAGCAGGACTGGCGCGAGGAAGGCCAACCTGCGGCTATCCTCACGCGCGTCAAGGTGCTTCAGGGGCGTTTGTCGCCACCGGCATCGCCGTAGGTCAGTTTGAGCAGGGGCCAAACCAAGCAGATGTGGTCTGACACACCGGCTTCCATGACGTCCTTCAAAGCCTGCTGAAACTGTTCCTTCGATGGCAACGGTTCCGGTGTCAGTGCGGATGGCGGAAGCGCGGCCAGATCGCCGCTGCCGATCCCGATTTCCTTCAGGGCACTGGCCGGATCCTTCGTGAAGGCCTGACGGAACGCATCATCACTCGATAGCTTTTTGAGCAGCGCGATCGATTCATCGCGTGTCAGCTTGCCGTTTTGCATGGTTTGCCCCCTTGTTGGTTGAGTACACGGTCGTGCGCGGCGATCAGCCGCACCGCGCCGGACTGTACACTTGTTCCGTCCTGCGTGGGGTGCTTGGCGCGTCCTCGGGACTGCGTCCGAACCTCATTTACAGGGATATTCCATGCGTCTACGTCGATGTGCCCACCTGCTGATCGAACCGCGCGAACGCACTGAATTCGATCTGGCACGCGTCTTCGCTGGCGGAACCGCCGCGCTACCACTTGCGGGTCTCGCGCGGATCACCTACG
>JBDTWV010000371.1:0-3627 GCA_040006495.1 Dokdonella sp. | reverse complement strand
GGCTGTGCCGACGGTTTCGATTGTTGAGGTCTCTAAATAGTCGAGGATGTCGGTGGCGAATCAGGGCATCGGGCGCGGCCCGATGCCTTGGTTTGATCGGACGCTCAACTGCTCGTTCGCGCGAGGTCCCTGAGCAGTTCACGAATGGCCATATCAGGCCGCCCAGGCGCGCCGAGGCTCAATTCGCCGGCTTGATGAATTTCAGGGCGTACTGATCGGTCTTTCCCTTGAGGTCAAAGATCGGCTTGGTGTGGTCGTCGTCGCTGCGATGGAGGAACGTGCCTTCGTCCACCAGCTTGAACCCGGCCGCCGTAACCTCCTTGATGACCTGTGCCTTCTCGACGCGATGCAACTTCCCCGTCTGCGCCAGGGTCGTGCCCGGGTTGGCCTGGTGATCGAGGATGAAGTAGACGCCGCCAGGCTTCAGCGCCTGGAAGACCTTCCGGTTGAAGGCGGCGATGTCGACGTGACCAAACTCGGCGACCTTCAGGTCGTGGTAATTCTGGGTAATCCAGACTAGGTCCACCGGGCGTGGCGTATCCATCTCCCCGAAGGGCTCGGCTTTCATCTGAACGCGCGCACGGCCCGGCTCACGCAGCATCGCTTGATCGGCGCTGACGGCCTCCTTCCAACCCGCGTTCTCGATTCCAAGAACGTGACCATTCGGACCCACGATGTCGCTGAGGAGGCGTGTGTAATAGCCGCCGCCCGGGAACATCTCGACGATGCTCATTCCTGGCTTCACTCCGGCAAAGGCGAGCGTATCCGCAGGATCCCGCACGGCGTCCGTAGCGGAGTCTTTTGCCGGTCGCTGCGGGTCGGCGATAGCGGCGCGGACGAACGGCGGGACGACCTGAGAAGCGGCGCACGCCAGCGGCGTCAGCATCGCGGTCGCAAGGAGGAAGGCGAAGGAAGATTTCATGATTAGTTCCGGTGGGAGGGAGGCTAACATTAGACGGCTCCGGCGCGGGCGCGCGATGCTGCAACGATGCGACTGGGCATACCGATCCTCTTGTGCAGCGAGCGCGCGAATATGACGGCGCCACGATAAGCAGGCGGAAAGCCAGCAGTTGCGCTCCCTCAAAGGTGACGCGAAACTTTAGTTCGCAACATCTGTTTTGTGATGATTGGCATAAAACCAAGGATGAAAGGGCATCTGCCCGGGGTGAACGGTCAGCGCAGTCCCAGCGCCGCACGCGCACTGTTACGGAAACGTCGGCTCAGGTCGAGTCGGGTTCCATCTTGCAATACAACTTCGGCGTGACCTTGAAATAATGTATGAACTTCACGAATGCGATCCACGTTCACCATGATGCCGCGATGAATGCGCAGGAAATGGTCCGGATCGAGCGACTCCTGCAAGTGCTGCAGTGTTTCGCGATGCAGGAAGCAGCTGCCACTGACATGTATGCGTACGTAGTTGCCGTCGGCACGAATCCAGTCGATCTCCGCCACCGGAATAACCTTGCTGTGTTCGCCCGTATGCACACTAATGCGCCGCACGAAATGTTTGCTGGCTTCAGTTGATACAGGAGTGCCGGCATCCAATCGCTCGACTTGAATCCCCTGCCAGTGTTTTTTTACGCGAACCATCGCCTGGTCAAAACGTGTTTGATCGATCGGCTTCAGCACATAGTCGATGGCATTGGCATCGAAAGCCTCCAGCGCATGCTTGGCGAATGCAGTGGCAAATACCACCAATGGCAGTGGTGCCGGCGGTAGATTGTGCAACAAAAGGAAGCCGTCGTCGCCCGGCATCTGGATGTCCAGAAAAAGCAGATCAGGTTCCAGCATGGCGATTGCCTGCCGTGCTTCCGCGACGTTGCCGCATTCGCCGACCACTTCGATGTCAGCATGCGATGCCAAAGCCTGTCGTAGGGCTAGGCGCGCCAGGATTTCATCATCTATCAATAGCGTGCGGATACGTGCTGCGGTCATGTGGTGCATTCCACGAACGGGATGTGCAGTTCCGCGCGTGTCCCGCCGTCAGCCATGCGCAGTAGATCGATGGAAGCAGCGTCGCCAAACAAGCCATGCAAGCGCGCGCGCGTGTTGCTCAAGCCAATGCCTTCCAGGTGCCCGCCCACCGGCAAACCAAGACCATCATCGTCCACACGCATGCGCAACTGACCGCCGTCACGTCGCGTCGATATATACAGGTTGCCGCGATCGATCTTGTCGAGCAGCCCGTGGCGCAACGCGTTCTCGACCAGTGGCTGCAAGATCAGGCTTGGTACCAGCGCATCAACAGTATCGCCGGCCATATCCAGGTGGACCGCGAGCCTATCCTGAAAGCGCACCTGCTGGATGCCGAGATAACATTCCAGTAGTTGTATTTCGCGCGACAGCGGCACTTGCTGCGCGTGGCGTTCTTCAAGAGTGAGCCGAAGGAAATCGCTGAGGCGAGAGATCATCAGGCGTGCTTGGGGTGGGTCGGCCAACGCCAGCGCCGAGATCGCATTGAGCGTATTGAACAGGAAATGCGGCTGTAATTGCATGCGCAGAGCCTGCAGCTGCGACTGCGCAAGTTGGGCCTCAAGTTGTGAGTTGCGCAGTCGCTCATCTTTCAGCGAGCGCTGTGACGCAATACCGCGCAGCACCACCAGCAGCAGCCAGTAAGTAAGTAGCCCGAAGTGGAACTTGTAGGCACCCTCCGCGTGGATATATGCGCTCACCGTCGTGACGGTGCTGTGCGGGCTGGGTCCGCACCACCACCAGTAAATCGAAAGCATGAAGATGCTTTCCACGCTGGCGATCACAACGCTGCAAGGCAAATGCATCAGCCAGAAGCGACGCCACCCGTGCGTGCGCAGGCGCCCGAGCCAGCCGACCAGTGGGGTCAGTGCCATCCACAGATAGAAATCCAGCAAAAACCAGGTCAACGCGCGGAACCAGGAGGCCGGGTGACCCTCACTGATCGAGCTGATCACCGAACTGACGGCGTACGAAAGTGCCAGTAGCGTCCAGAAGCCAAAAGAGAGGCTCCAAGCTCTGAGCTTGTGTTGCCCTGGATCGTCGGCCATGCCCTTCTCGTTCTGCGTGCGTCGTGAAGTGCGGCCACCCGCATCAATGACGTGCAGTGTGAGGACACCTGCATCGATTTGGAAGTGCAAAACGTATGTTGGGTGTGAGTGCCTTCCCGCGCGAAGGTGCACTCCGCAAAGAAGTCGGCCGCACACTTCCCGCTGAACCCTGAAATTCGACCGCTCACCCCAGAGATACGGCGCTTGTCACAAGTCGAATGCTGACTATGTTGACGTGCTCCATTCTCAGTTCGCGGAATTTCCCGTGATCGGACGAAAACCTCACATGACAATCCGCCATCGCGATTCTTTCTTCACTCACGCCGCTTGGGCAAGCTTCCTGCTGGCATCAATGGTCGCGTGCGTACTGGTCATTCCGGCACGAGCACAAGACTCCGCATCCGCCAAGGCCAGCGAAACCCAGCAGAACGAAGCCGGGGCGATCGCCACGGACGATCACTGGAGCTTGGCTGAGGGAACGGGCGACATCGCGTATCTCGATCAGATGCTTTTGCCGGAATATCGTTCAGTAAACACAGACGGGACGGCGTACTCGAAAGAACAGATCGTCAAGGGCGCGGCCAAGCGCAGCGGCACGAGTGTC
>JBDTWV010000370.1:0-3631 GCA_040006495.1 Dokdonella sp. | reverse complement strand
GGTCATGCTCGACGTGTTGCACTATTTGTCGGCTGCCGATCAGCAGCACTTGCTACGCGAAGCGGCGGCGCGCACCAGCCCAGGTGCGCTATTGATCATGCGCAACGTATTGCGCGAACCCACCTGGCGCTTTCACGCGACGCGGATTGAAGAATATTTTCTGCATGCGGCCCGCTGGATGCGCAGCCCGGCGCGGCATTACCCGAATCGCGACGAAATAGAAGGCGCGCTGCAGGCCGAGGGTCTCAATGTCGAGACAACGCCCCTGTGGGGCAACACGCCATTCAACAGCTTCCTGATCGTCGCGCGGCGTCCATCGGCAGTCACCGGTGAGTCAACCGTTTGACCGGGCTACTAAATCGCCCCCAGACATTCGACCGGCGCAGAGACGTGCGCCGGCAGAGAGTTGCACAGCGCTTGCGCCGCAGCATCCATCGCTGCCACTTGGCGCCATTCGCGTACTACGCCCGGCTCGTATTCACTCCACCGCGACGCAAATACGCAGCGGTTGTAAACGCCATTCATGGCCAGGTCGCGATGTTCCAGAACGAATTCCACCTGTTCACCTTCGCTGGGCAACGCATGTGACGTCCGCATCCATTCAACGCTCATCGCAGCTATCCTCGTGCAACCATGACCGCACTCTAAGCAAAAGCGGGAAAGGTTCCGTTAAGAGGCCGCTCAAAGTCGGTTAACGACGGTTCCCCGACCACGTAAACTGCGCCTTTCGCTTGATCGAGCCTGTCCGAAGCCGATGTCTGTCCTGACCCACCTGCAACGTCTCGAAGCCGAGAGCATCGACATCCTGCGCGAGGCAGTCGCCGAAGCCCAACGCCCGGTCATGCTGTATTCGATCGGCAAGGACAGCTCGGTGATGCTGCACCTCGCGCGCAAGGCGTTCTTTCCGTCGCGGCCACCGTTCCCGCTATTGCACATCGACACCACCTGGAAATTCAGGGCGATGTACGATTTCCGCGCGCGCATGGCTGCGGAATCAGGCATGCAACTGTTGGTGCACATCAATCCTGAAGCTCAACGCCTCGGCATCAATCCGTTCACGCACGGGTCGGCGCGGCATACGGACATGTGGAAGACCGAAGGACTCAAGCAGGCGCTCGAACAAAACGATTTCGATCTCGCATTCGGCGGTGCACGCCGCGACGAGGAAAAGTCGCGCGCCAAGGAACGCGTGTTCTCGTTCCGGTCGGCACAACATTGCTGGGACCCGAAGAACCAGCGCCCCGAACTGTGGCGCCTGTACAACGCACGCAAGAATCCCGGCGAAAGCATCCGCGTATTCCCGTTGTCGAACTGGACCGAGCTCGATATCTGGCAATACATCCATCTCGAAACCATCCCGGTCGTGCCACTGTATTTCGCCGCTGATCGACCCGTCGTCGAGCGTGATGGCCAGCTGATCATGGTCGACGACGATCGTTTCCCGCTTCGCGATGGCGAAAAACCGACGCGTCGCAGCGTGCGCTTCCGCACGCTCGGCTGCTATCCGTTGACGGGTGCCGTGGTGTCGACGGCGACGACCGTCCCGACGATCATCCAGGAGATGTTGCTGGCGCGAACGACCGAGCGCCAAGGCCGATTGATCGATCACGACAGCAACGCGTCGATGGAAAACAAGAAGGCCGAAGGATATTTTTGATGGACGCGGCGACAACATTGATCGAACAGGACATCGAGAAATATCTCATCGTCCACCAGAACAAGAGCCTGCTGCGCTTCATCACCTGCGGCAGTGTCGATGACGGCAAGAGCACGCTGATCGGGCGCCTGCTCTACGAATCGAAGGCACTGCTCGAAGACCAGTTGAGCGCGCTCGAAGGCGATTCACGCAGGTTCGGCACCCAAGGCGACGCGCTGGATTTCGCACTGCTAGTCGATGGGCTCAGTGCGGAACGCGAGCAAGGCATCACGATCGACGTCGCATATCGCTTCTTCGCGACCGAACGGCGCAAGTTCATCGTCGCTGATACGCCTGGCCACGAGCAATACACACGCAACATGGTCACCGGCGCATCTACGGCCGACCTTGCGGTGATCCTCGTCGATGCGCGCAAGGGCGTGCTCACGCAGACGCGCCGGCACAGCATCCTCGTGTCGCTGCTCGGCATCCGCCATGTCGTGCTCGCGATCAACAAGCTCGACATCGTCGGCTACTCACGCAAGACGTTTGACGCGATCAATGCGGAGTACCGACAGTTCGCCGCGAAGCTCAATCTGGACCATATCCTCAGCATTCCGTTGTCGGCGCTACGCGGTGACAACATCAGCACGATCAGTGCGAATACTCCGTGGTACACGGGACCAAGCCTGTTGGAACATCTTGAAACGGTCTCCATCGAAAATGCCGGTGCAAGCGTACCTCTGCGAATGCCGGTGCAGTGGGTCAATCGTCCGAACTCGGAATTTCGTGGCTTCAGCGGACGCATCCTCGGTGGCCGCGTCCGCCCTGGCGACTCGATCCGCGTGCTGCCGTCGGGCAAGCAATCGAATATTGCGCGCGTGGTCACGTTCGATGGCGACCTCTCTGAAGCACAGGCCGGCCAGTCGATCACCCTGACCCTCGACGACGAGATCGACATCAGCCGTGGCGATGTGATCTGCGCAGCGGATGATCCGGCCGGACTAGCCGACCAGTTCGAAACCACCCTGGTCTGGATGAGCGAACACGAGATGCTGCCGGGGCGGGCCTACCTGGTGAAGCTCGGCGCGAATACGCTCGGCGCCTCGTTCGGCCAGCCGAAGTACCTGATCGACGTGAACAGTCTCGATCACCTGGCCGCGAAGACGCTGGCGTTGAATGAGGTCGGTGTCTGCAACCTGACACTGGACCGCGCAGTCGCGTTCGATGCCTATGCGGACAACCGCGACATGGGCAGCTTCATCGTGATCGACCGACTCTCCAACCAGACCGTCGGCGCCGGCATGCTGCATTTCGCACTCCGTCGTTCGCAGAACATCCACTGGCAGGCGGTCGAGGTCGACAAGCAGGCGCGCAGCCGTCACAACGGCCACAAACCGTGCGTGCTCTGGCTCACCGGCCTGTCCGGCAGCGGCAAATCGACGATTGCCAATATCGTCGAACGCAAGTTGCATGCACTCGGCGCGCACACCTACCTGCTCGACGGCGACAACGTACGCCACGGTTTGAGCAAGGATCTCGGATTCACCGACGCCGACCGCGTCGAGAACATCCGCCGCATCGGCGAAGTCGCCAAGCTCATGGTCGACGCGGGACTGATCGTGATCACGGCGTTCATCTCGCCGTTCCGGTCCGAGCGCCAGCTTGCGCGCAGCATGGTTGCGGATGACGAGTTCGTCGAAATTTTCGTCGACACGCCACTCAGTGTGGTCGAGCAGCGCGATGTGAAGGGTCTGTACAAGAAAGCGCGCAAGGGCGAACTCAAAAATTTCACCGGCATCGATTCGCCCTACGAAGCGCCCACCAACTCTGAACTGCATATCGACACGCTGCAGCTCGGACCGGAAGACGCAGCAAGGGCAATTGTCGACTGCTTAGTGCAAAGTGGCGTGCTGAACGGGAGCAGCGCCGCAAGCTTCTGAGCACCTCGTCATGTCCTCACAAATCGTAAGCCATCAAAAGAACTGCAAAAAA
>JBDTWV010000369.1:0-3632 GCA_040006495.1 Dokdonella sp. | reverse complement strand
GTCGTTCTGTTCATCGGTGCTCCGGCCGAGGGCGAAAGCGTGAAGCAGGCCCTGTTGAGTTCCGGCGCAGACGTGCGCTTCGTCGAGGCGAAGTAACGCGGGCGACCTTCGTGGTTCGGTGCCGGGCCACGACGGGCCCCTCATGAAAGTAGCTGGCTCGCCCCGCAGTGCCAGGTGGGCGCTACACCGTTCGTCCCGATGCATCGGGGGATGAACGGAGCTGCGCACTTGGTCCGGCGGCCGAGAGTCGTCCCGATTCCCCGGGTGCCAGCGGCACCATGCGGTAAACTGCGCACATGTCGCTAAAGATTACCGAACTGTGCGTCAACTGTGACGTCTGCGATCCGGTTTGTCCGAATCAGGCGATCTCGCTCGGCACAGAAATCTACGAAATCGCTCCGCATCTTTGCACCGAATGCGTTGGTCACTACGACGCTCCACAGTGCGTCGAGGTGTGTCCGGTCGAATGCATCATCTTGGATCCCGCTCATCTGGAATCACGCCAACAGCTGCTCGGCAAATATGCAGCCCTGACCGCCGGAGCACAACCATGATTCTGATCCGAACCGCGCTCGCCGTCGTGCTGACCGCATGGGTCTCGTGCGGTGCACAAGCAGCCGAGAATCCCGGTCACGCGGCAATTGCGAGTGCACACACGCTGGCCACTGCTGCGGGTTTCGAGGTGATTGCCCAAGGCGGCAACGCGTTCGATGCGGCGGTTGCGGTCGCATCGACCCTGTCCGTCGTCGAGCCACAGAGTTCCGGCATCGGTGGTGGTGGTTTTTTCCTGTTGCGTCGTGCCTCAGACGGCAAGGAAGTCATGATCGATGCGCGCGAGACCGCGCCAGCGGCAGTCGATCCGAAAGACTATCTGGATGCGAACGGCCAACCGGATCGCGACCACGCGTTGAACGGCGTGCTGTCGTCGGCCATTCCCGGCGAGCCGGCCGGCTTGGTCTGGATCGCGCAGCATTACGGAAAGTTGCCACTCGCCAAATCCCTTGCGCCCGCGATCCGAATCGCGCGCAACGGATTCAAGCCCGACGCGCGGATGCTCGAACGCATCGCAGCGCGCAAGGACGTGATCGCACGCTACCCGGCATCTGCCGCGTTGTATCTGGTCAATGGGGAAGCGCCGAAAGCAGGCTGGACGTTCAAGACTCCCGATCTGGCGCGCGTGCTCGAAGACATAGCGGCGCAGGGCAATCAAGGTTTCTATCATGGTCCACGTGCGAACCAACTGGTGGACGCCGTGCGTGCGGCCGGTGGTCGGTGGTCGCTGGACGATCTGGCGAACTATGAGGCAAAGGAACGCGCGCCCATTGCACTCGACTATCGCGGCTTTCACATCGTGACCGCAGCGCCACCGTCGTCCGGGGGCATTGCGCTCGCGGAGATGCTGAATATCCTGTCTGGCTACGATCTCGGCAAGCTCGACAAGGTGCACAAAACGCATCTGATCGTTGAGGCCATGCGCCGCGCCTATCGCGACCGTGCTGAATACCTTGGCGATCCGGATTACGTGAAAATGCCGGTCGCGGAATTGACCAGTCCGCTGTATGCCGCCGGCCTGCGCGCCTCGATTCATCCGGACAAGGCGACGCCGAGCGCTCTGCTGCCCGGCTACATGGCGCCGCCCGAGAGCATGCACACCTCGCATTTCTCGATCATTGACAGGGACGGCAATCTCGTTTCCGCCACTCAGACCGTCAACACCTCATTTGGCTCCACCTTCGTCGTGCCCGGGACTGGCTTCGTGTTGAACAACGAGATGGACGATTTCGCACTCGTCGCCGGCAAGCCGAACGCGTATGGCTTGGTCGGCAGCGACGCCAATGCGCCGAAAGCCGGACATCGACCGCTGTCTTCGATGACGCCGAGCTTTGTCGTCGGCAAGGATCGCCTCGCCGTGATCGGGACGCCGGGTGGCAGTCGCATCATCACGATGGTGCTCGAAGGGATCCTCGCGTTCGTCGACGGCGAACTGCCCAAGCAAATCGTCGCGAACCCACGCTACCACCACCAATACTTGCCCGATGTGATTTCGGCCGAAAAAGGCGCTTTCACGCCGGCCGAGGTCAAGGGACTGGAAGCCATGGGTCACACGGTGAGCGAGGCCGAATACCGTTGGGGTTTCATGAATGCGGTGAGCTGGAACATGAAGACCGGTGTGATGCATGCGGGTTCTGACCCGCGCGGTACTTCGGGCAGTGGTGTCGTCAAATGAAACTCTGGTCACTCCTCGGCAACTCGCAACAACTCGACGGCGGCGCAATGTTCGGCAACGTGCCGCGCGGCATGTGGGAGAAGTGGATAACTCCGGATGCGCAGAATCGTATTCCGCTCGCATGCCGCTGCCTGCTGGTCGAAGGGCTCAATGGCAAGACGGTCTTGTTCGAAACCGGTATCGGAGCGTTCTTCGAGCCCAAGCTGCGCGAGCGCTATGGGGTGGTCGAGGACCATCATGTGTTACTTGATTCGCTGCGCGCGGCGGGCTTCGCGCACGAGGACATCGACGCTGTCGTGATCTCGCACCTGCACTTTGATCATGCCGGTGGGTTGCTTGCGCCATGGAGCGAAGGCGCGGTACCGAGCCTACTGTTTCCGAATGCAACCTACATCGTCGGCGAAGAAGGCTGGCAGCGCGCGCTGAACCCGCATCCGCGCGATCGTGCGTCGTTCATCCCCGAATTGATGCCGTTGCTGGAGGCGTCTGGCCGCCTCGAGCGGGTGCAAGGCACGCACTCCCTTTCGCTGGGCATGCAGGTGCGTTTCAGCTACTCAAACGGCCACACCCCGGGTTTGATGCTGGCAGAGATAGCGGCCAGCGAAGGCGACGGTGGCATCGTGTTCTGCGCCGACCTGATTCCCGGACGGCCATGGGTGCATTTGCCGATCACGATGGGCTATGACCGCTATCCGGAACTCCTAATCGACGAGAAACGTGCATTCCTCGAAGACAAGCTGGCGCGCAACGTGCGCCTGTTCTTTACCCACGACGTCGAATGCGCGAGCGCGCAGGTTGCACGCGATGCGAAGGGCCGCTATTCGGCAGTCAACGAGGAGCGTGAGCTGGTCGGGGAGGTGGTTTGATGAAGCGCAAGCGCGGCCGTCGATCGTCGGGGTTGCTGATCGCGCTGCTGCTGGTCGCCGCACTCGCGGGCGCTGGGTGGTATCTGCTGCATCGAAAAATCACCATCTATTTGCCGAGGCAGACCGAGACCGCGCCGGCCCTGGGCGTGCCCTTTGCGGTGGCGATTGATCGTGTCGATGTCGCCAATGAAAGCCGCAACGTGGTGGTCAGCGGCACAGTCGAAGCACGCACCTCGGCGCGTGATACGGAACTCGGCATCGGCGCTCCCAACGCGCTTGCGCTCCTGCGCCAGGTCGAGATGCGCCAGTGGCGCGAAACGTGTACCACGGCGACCTGCGAATATGCACTGGTCTGGTCTGACAAACCGATCGACTGGCACGCATTCCGCCAGCGCAGCGGCCATGAGAACTCGACGCCGTTTCCATTTTCGAGCCAGCGTTTTCTTGCCTCCGGCGTGCGCCTTGGTGCGTTCAATGTCGACCCTGTGCTGGCTGCAGCGACAGTCTGACCGGGTGACCGTTGCGCAGGAACTTCCCGC
>JBDTWV010000368.1:0-3636 GCA_040006495.1 Dokdonella sp. | reverse complement strand
CTGGCCTTTGTCAGGGTTCACTATCCCGAGCTTGATTTGGACAGGGTGGGCGAAGGTCCTCTTCCTTCCGCCAACGGTGGTCGGGTGATGATGAAGGATCACTACGAGGTCATGCGTGGCAAGTAGCACGCGCGCTGGTGCGGATGCCAGTTCGCCTTCATCGCCGGAATCGGTCCGCGTCGGTGCTTTCGAACGCCTGCCGAAGTGGCTCAACCTTGTGCCGATGGTCGCGCAATGGCTTTGGCTCGGGATTCGCTATGGCAGCGTGACGCTGCCCTCAAGCGCCAATCCAGACATTACCGCTGGCGGTCTGGTGGGTGATACAAAATCCGAATACTTCAACTGCATGGGGTCTCTCGCTCGATCGCGGGTTGCAGCTTTCGTGCTGATCGACCCAGATGGCGCAGCGTCCTTGCCTGCGGCGCTTATGGCGGTGCGTGCAGCGAATCTGGATTTTCCACTAGTGGCCAAGCCTGACCTTGGCTGGTGCGGGTTTGGCGTACGGCGCATCGACGATGCTGACGCATTGTCGGAGTACCTATCGCGTTATCCGCGCGGCGCTGCGCTGATGCTTCAACAGTATCTTGCGGAGCCCGGCGAAGCGGGTTTGTTCTATATGCGCCATCCCGATGAGCCCGTGGGGCGACTGCTAGGCATTTTGCTGCGTCACTATCCGCAGGTTATTGGTGACGGGTCCAGTACTGTTGCGCAGTTGGTGGAACGGGATGTGCGCCTGCAGCGCACAACACACAGTGCGGAGCATGAATGCAGCTACGAGCCTACTCACGTTCCGGCGTTGGGTGAGGTCGTTCGACTGTCACTTATTGCATCGACGCGCGTGGGAGGACGTTATGAAGATGGCTCCGCGTCCGGGACTGCGGAGCTGACGTCGGCGGTCGAAGCGATCGCACGCGACATGCCGCAATTCCATGTCGGTCGCTTCGATGTTCGCTACCACAGCCTCGAACATCTGCGACGTGGGCAATTCACCATAATGGAAGTCAACGGAGCGGGATCCGAAGCAGTGCACGCTTGGGATCCGAAGTATTCCGTACGTGATGTGTACCGAATCGTGTTTGCCAAGCAGCGCTTGCTTTTTGCTCTGTCCGCTGCCAATCGCGCACGCGGACACAGGCCTATCGGCGCAATCGGGCTTGCGCGGCATTATCTGAAGCAACAGCGTTTGATCCGGCAGTATCCACCCTCCAACTGAGTGACGAATCAGCACTTGGGCTGGCCAAAACTACGCAATTCGAATCCAATCCACCCCATGCAAGCGAGTGAGAATGGCGCCACGCTATAAGTCAATCGATAGCACAGCATAGCGGCCAACGCGTCAGGTCGAGCAGAGGCAGGAAAGGCAGCCAGCACTACGGTTTCGAACACGCCAAGGCCTCCGGGCACATGGCTGATTAAGCCGACGACCACCGCCCCCACGTAGATCGGCACGAAGTCCATGAAAGGCGGCGCTGAGCCGGACGGCAACAGAACGTAAAGCGCACCGATTGCCGCCAGCATCTCGACGCCGCCTACCGCCATCTGGCAAGCAGCTGTTGCGCTGTCCGGAAATGCCAGGGTCCAACGCGCGATGTGCAAGGCTCGATGCGTGCTACGCAACCAGAACAGAAAGGCTATCAGCGCCGCACCAAGCCAGATCCCGAGCGGCCTGCCCCAGCCATGAGCCAGCGCCGGCTGCCACAACATTGCTAGCGTAGTGACGACGGTGAAACCCATCGCAACCCCAAAGGCAGCCAACGTAACGATGCGTGCGATGTCACCGCCGCCCAAGCCTGCAGATGCATAG
This sequence comes from Dokdonella sp., assembly GCA_040006495.1. Taxonomy (GTDB): domain Bacteria; phylum Pseudomonadota; class Gammaproteobacteria; order Xanthomonadales; family Rhodanobacteraceae; genus Dokdonella_A. The sequence goes on along the minus strand of JBDTWV010000368.1, from coordinate 1,832 downwards.
ACACGATAACGAATCAAGCTGCCGGTCAAAGCAGGAAATCCCAACGTGTTCGAAAACGCATGGGACACCGCTCCCGCAAACGCGGCGCGTTTTACCGACACGCGTTTCGCGACGATGACGCGCGATGCCAGGACGTCGAGCCAGCCCAACATGCAGAAGCTGACGAAGCTACCGGCCAGCGAGGCTGTAATGCGCGAGAAAGGAATCGCTGAAAAGGAGCGCACAGTGCCGTGCCAGTCAATCGGCAACGCCTTGTGCGCAACAATCCATGCGCCGACGGGCAAAATTGTCACCACCGATAGCCACGACAGCCTCAGTCGCGCTGACATGGGTGGACACGTGATCGGCAGGACCGGACCATCTAAAGGAGAGCGCCCGCTGACGGCACGAGCCTTAGCTGCGTTTTCGCGGGGCCTGGACGTGCGGAACACTGCAAGAGATGCGCTCGTCAGCTGTCTGCAGAGGACGGTTCGTGATAAGGGCAGTTGTTCACCCGCGCGCGAAAGTCGGCCGAACGGCGGTAGGCATCACGGCGAGCGCGGTTGATGTTGCCCAGTGGCCGATGCGCCGCCAAGCCCGTCCAAACGCTGAAACGCATGCGCTCGTTGACCAGGTCGACGAGTTTCGGCGCCCAACTGTCTTGTGCATGGACGCGTAGCGTGCCGACACGGTGGAAGGGCGCTTCGTCTTCGTTCCATGCGACGGTAGGATCCTCTACCGGTTGTTCAGCGACGTCTCGGCACAGTTGCACGCGAAACTCCCAGACCGCGTCCAGCTTTCGCATCTCACTTTGAACGTCTTCTCGGATCGCATCCTCGCGACCAGCTACGTCGATTTCCTTGCCAGTGAGTGCTGTCATGGCGGCTGTGACCGGCTTGAGGCTGAACTTGGCGACGTAGTTGCCGTAGCGGAATGGTGTGATTGAATAATAGGTTTCGCCCAGAGGCTCGACGTTTGGCGCGCCGCCCAGCGCATTGACCGTCGGACTCTCCACACCAAACGTTTCGAGTACGTGGCGCATTCCACGCAGCGTCGCCGAAGCCACTTTCTTCGTCCCTTCCATCCGGTCGGTCGTTTGGGCAAGGAGTTCGAGTCCGCCGAGAAATTTCTTGGCGGTCTTCGCTTGGAAAACATTGCCGTTGACCATGATGAAATCCTGTGTGGTGCCCTCTGCACCCGGCAGACGTTCACCATCGACATTGAGCACTTTGAGCGCGAGCCCACGCGGCAAGCTGATGGCATCAGGCAGAATGTCACCCGCAGTCGTCGAGAGCCGCAGGTAAACTGGGTACTTGCCGGCACGAGCGAAAAGCCCTTGCGCGAGTTCATTAGGTAAACCGTCGTCGACGACCAGATTGCCTTCGAGGATGCCGTGCGACTTGGCGTGCACCGAACGCACCGCGTGCCCGTAGTCCTCTGCGGTTCGCTCAAGAATGACGTCGAAGGTTTCGTTGATCTTACGCTCGACCTGCGCCTCATCGGCGTCTACGTTTTCGAGATCATCGCGGTAAGCAACGGGTGCCTTCATGAGACGCTCCACTGTAGAACAAACAGGGTGAGACGGCTGATCTAGATCACACTTCGGCTCATTGCGAATTTGTTTTTGCACCGTGTGCAGCGCGAATGTACGTTTTGCTCAATGTATGCCGGAGTAACGCGTAGCGTAGGCAGGCAGCGCAATCGGCGAAGCCGTGCGGTTGTGTTCCCTAGCATGGCTATCAGCAGCTAGCGGTCTCCGTCACTTCTCAATATGCGGCGGCGCAACGCGTGGCGGGATCAATGAAATGGTCTGCTACGCGCAACCCGCGGGAGCGCAATTGGAAAAACGTGGC
>JBDTWV010000367.1:0-3646 GCA_040006495.1 Dokdonella sp. | reverse complement strand
CCGTCGAGCCGTGCCTGCGCCGGGTCGTCGTTGATCGACTGATTGGATACGGACAGTCCCAGCGTCTCGTAGAACGCGATGCTGCGCGCGCTGTCTGCGACACTGATGGCCGAGTGGTCGATACCGAGGAACGGTCCGCGCCCGTGCGCTTGTCGCCAGCGCACCGGCACGTGGTTGCGCGGAAACGCCAGCAATTCCAGCGGATGGCCTTCCGGATCGCGGAACTTGAACGCAGTGACGGCGCCGGAGGAGGCAGGCAGTTGCTGCGGGCCGTCGCGGCTGATCGCCGTCCAGCCCGGCGTGCTCGCGAGCTGCGTCATGGCCGTAGGCATGTCGTCGACGACCAGGGCAAAATGCTGGAAGACCCGATCCGAGGCGTCAGTGCCGGACGGATACGCGCGGCCGGGATGGTCGAACTGCACCATCGCCAGCCGTTCTCCGCCCAGTTCAAGCGTGACGCGCAGCGCGCGTCCGGACAGTCCGAACAAGTCTTCGGATTGCGCGGCGGTCAACTGCTCGACGCCGACCTCGCGAAAGCCGAGCGCCGCCCGATAGAAATCCGCCAACACCGGCGCGCGCGCGCTGCACAGGCGCATGTGCAACAGGCGTTCCACGCGAACGCCGCTGGCCGGCACGGCTACGGCCATCCCGCGCCCCTGCGATTGAGAAAGATCGCATACAGCGTGTGTGATCCGCCGATGAACAAGCGGTTCCTCGCATGGCCGCCAAAGGTGAGATTGGAGACCCGATACGGCACCAGCACCTTGCCGAGCAGGCGCCCGCCCGGATCGATGCAATGCACACCGTCCGCCGCGCTCGACCAGAGGTTGCCCTCCTCGTCCATGCACAGGCCATCGGCATAGCCTGGCTCGATCTTGTGAAAGATGTCACCGCCATGCAGTTGGCCCTTGGCATCGACATCGAACACGCGAATGTATTGCTTGGGATTCTCACTCTTGATGTCGCCGGTTTCACAGACGTAGAGACGACTCTCGTCCGGCGAAAATACCAGGCCGTTCGGTCCATCAAAATCGCCGGCGGCGATGGTAATTGCGCCGCTCGAGGGATCAAAGCGATACAGCGCCGGCGCTTGCTCCGATTGCTGGATGCCGCCTTCGTAGTCACTCTGAATGCCATACAGCGGATCGGAAAACCAGATCGTGCCATCCGATTTCACAGTCACATCGTTGGGCGCATTGAGGCGCTTGCCCGCATGGCGATCGACCAGCGTGGTGACCTTGCCGTCGAGCTCGGTCCGGTACAGACAGCGGTGCTGGTGCGAGCACGAGATCAGCCGGCCCTCGCGGTCGCGGCACTGTCCATTGGCGTAGTGCGACGGCTCGCGATACACCGACACGCCGGCGCCCTCAATGTAACGCAGGGTGCGGTTGCGCGGCAGATCCTCGAACAGCAGACAGCCGGCGTCGCCCATCCAGACCAGTCCCTCAAGCCAGCGAAAGCCGCCGGCCAATTCTTCGAGCGGCGCATTGGAAAGCACGTACTGATCGAACACCGGATCACAGGTGACGAAGCCGGCACTCTCGCTCATGGTGGCGGCCTCACGTGAACGCACACGGCGATTTCGGCGCAGCGGCTTCGTCGAACTGGACCAGCATCAGCACCGCCGGCTGGTCACCGACCGTGGCGGAACGATGGCCTTTGCGGCCGTCTTTCTCGCGGCAGTGCTGGTCGCCGCCGAACGAGATGTCGCCGCTACCAAACTCCTTGCGAGTGCCGTCCATCGCCTCCACCGACCAGCGGCCTGACAACGGAATGATCCACTGCGGAACGGGATTCTCGTGCCAGTCGCCGGTCCAGCCAACCGGCAACACGGTCATCATCACCGTCATGCGGCCACGAGTCTTGTTGCCTTTCCACTGCGGGTCGGCGCCGCCACCGATTGAGCTGAGCTCGAAGTCGGTCATCTGGCATTGGTTCTGGTGGCTGACCCCGTCGGCATCGGCCCATAGGTGCCAGTACGCGACGGTCGGTTTTGATGGGCTCATCGCGACGCTCCTTGATCCAATTTGAACGCGGCAACCGTGGCAGCCAAGGGTTGCGTCGCGTAAGGGTGGGAAGAGGACAGCGGATGGCGGATCAGTTGGTCCACGCCCCGGGCGGTGCCACCGGTTGCGAGGATCAGGAAGCCACCGGCTACGGCAACATTCTTCAGAAAATCCCAGAACACGTCGCGTCCTTTGCTGGGACCCTTGAGGCGGAAGTCGTCGGTGGCCCAGAACTGCTTCCACAGCAACGCGGTGACGCAGCAATAGCCGGCCAGGATGATCGCCGCGAGCCGATCGCAAACGCCACTGAGGACCGCGAGCGACATCACCACCTCGACGAGGAAACCGGCGCCAATCAGCACGCGTGCCAGCGCGCGCGATCGTACGCCGCCCTGCGCCTGGTCCACGGCCGCGTGAGGATTGAGCAGCTTGTCGAGCGCGCTGAACGGCAGGAACAGCGCGACCAGCGCGAGGCGTATCAGAAAGCTGACGATGAGACCGAACACGCGTGATGTCCTCAGACTTGAAGACGTTCAGCGTGAAACCGTCCCGGTGAATGTGAGCCGAACCGGTGGATCGCCAACTGTGTCAGATGCGCGTGCAGAAGCGGATGATATATCGATGATCATTCCTCAGTGCACGTCGGGAGACTTGTCTTGAATCCAGCATCCGCGCCCTCAGCATCCACCGCACCGGGCTTGGCCGTGCCCCACCATTTAGCCGGCCAGAAGGCTATCGTCACCGGCGCCAATTCCGGTATCGGCTGCGGCGTTGCACTGGCGCTGGGTGAGGCCGGCGCCGACGTGGTGGTCAACTACATCACCGACGATGCGGCGGCGCAGGCCGTGGTCGACCAACTGCACGGCTTCGGCGTCAAGGCGATGAGGATCAAGGCCGACGTGTCCGACGAGGGGCAGGTCACGGCGATGTTCAAGCAGATGATCGATGCGTTCGGCACGGTCGACATTCTGGTCGCTAACGCGGGTCTGCAACGCGACTCGGCGTTCAAGAACATGACGCTGGCGCAATGGAATACCGTGATCAGCGTCAACCTCACCGGGCAGTTCCTGTGCGCGCGTGAGGCAGTGCGCGAGTTCATCCGCCGCGGCGTTGTGCCAGCGGTGTCATGCGCCGCTGGCAAGATCATCTGCATGAGTTCGGTGCATCAGGAGATTCCCTGGGCCGGTCACGCCAACTACGCGTCTTCCAAGGGCGGCATCCGGCAGCTGATGGAGAGTCTGGCACAGGAGGTTGCGCCGTTGCGGATCCGAGTCAATGCAATCGCACCCGGCGCGATCCGCACGCCGATCAACACCAACGCATGGAAAACGCCTGAGGCGTACCAAGCGCTGATGAAGCTGGTGCCCTACGGGCGCATCGGTGAACCCGAGGACATCGCGCGCGCCGCGGTGTGGCTGGCGTCGGACCAGTCTGATTACGTGGTTGGAACGACGTTGTTCGTGGACGGCGGCATGACGCTGTTCCCCGGCTTCGCCACCGGCGGTTGAAGCCCCTCATGGGCGATTCTCACTACGATGTGATCGTGATTGGCAGTGGCCCCGGCGGCGCCACGCTGGCACAGGCGCTGGCGCCTACCGGCAAGCGCATCCTGCTGCTGGAGCGCGGCGACTACCTGCCGC
>JBDTWV010000366.1:0-3657 GCA_040006495.1 Dokdonella sp. | reverse complement strand
CGAACAGCACCTACGAAATTCATTTCTTCCTCAACGATGCCTGCGATCCGAGCGGCTTCGGCGGTGGCCAGACTCCGTACCGGCTGGATCCCCCACCGACCACCGTCAGCGTCACCACCGATGGAAACGGCCATGCGAACTTTGCGCGCACGGCGCAGTTCCTGCCACCGGGACGATTCCTCACAGCGCTGGCGCGCGCCTTCTCGACGACGTCGGATCTTCCAGCGCTGATCACGTCCGAATTCTCCAACTGCAAGCAGATTGCCGCGGGGGACGTGATCTTCGCGAATGGCTTCGATTGAAGCAGGGCGGCGCGAACAAACGAACTGCCGGGCCACGGTACGGGGGAGAGCCCGTGGTGAAAGGTCCTCGAGACGTCTTCCTGTAATTGCGAGAAGCCTTCCGGTGCTGGTCTTGTCAGCCGCTGCGGTGCTTGGCACACCTGCATTCACCGTCAACAGCGCCGCGGTCGATGCCGATCCCGGCGATGGTGCGTGCGCTCCCAGCAGCGGCGTTTGCACGCTGCGTTCCGCGATCATGGCAGCAAACCACCCGTCCGGCGTCGGTGCGTCTCAATGCGCCTCGTCCCAATTCGCGCCCACGCCGATATCGACCACCAGCGGAACATTCAAGTGCGCCGCCGCGGCCATGCGCTCGCGTACGCCGGAGACAATCGCCTCGACATGGTCTTCGCGCACTTCGAATACGAGTTCGTCGTGGACCTGCATGAGCATGCGCGCCGAATCGCCTCGATCCTGCAACCATGCATCGACGCTGAGCATCGCGCGCTTGATGATATCGGCCGCCGTACCCTGCATCGGCGCGTTGATCGCGGCGCGTTCGGCGCCAGCCCGCTGTGCGCCGTTGCGCGAGTGGATGTAGTCCAGATATACGCGGCGACCGAACAGGGTTTCGACGTAGCCGTCACGACGCGCCTGCTCGCGCACTTCCTCCATGAACGTCTGCACGCCCGGATAGCGCGCGAAATACCGCGCCATGTAGTCCTGCGCGTCGCCGCGCGTGATGCCGAGCGCGCGTGCGAGGCCGAACGCGCTCATGCCGTAGATCAGGCCGAAGTTGATCGTCTTCGCGGCGCGGCGCTGGTTCGCATCGATCTGTTCCTGCGGCAGTCCGAAAATCTCGGCCGCAGTCGCGCGGTGCACATCCTGACCACCATGGAACGCAGCCATCAGCCCGCTGTCGCCGGACAGGTGGGCGAGGATGCGCAACTCGATTTGCGAGTAGTCCGCAGCAACGACTTTCCAACCCGCCGGCGCGACGAACGCTTGTCGGATACGACGGCCTTCCGCCGTCTTGATTGGAATGTTCTGCAGATTCGGATCCGACGACGACAAGCGACCAGTCGCCGCGATCGCCTGGCCGTAGCTGGTGTGAACCCGACCCGTGCGCGGATTGACGATTTGCGCGAGTTTTTCTGTGTAGGTCGAGCGCAGCTTGGCCAGACTCCGATATTCAAGGATCACGCGCGGCAATTCGTGCTGGTCCGCGATCGCCTCCAGCGCTTCCTCGTTGGTCGAGGGTTGCCCACCGGGTGTCTTCACCATGATCGGCAACTTGAATTCATCGAAGAGAATCGCAGCAAGTTGCTTGGTCGAATCGAGGCTGAAATTGCGCCCGGCGATCATGAACGCCTGCTCGGTCAGTTCGTGCATGCGCTTGGCCAGTTCATGGCTCTGCGTGCGCAATACGTGGGCATCGATCAGCACGCCGCGCTGCTCCATCCGCGCAAGCACTGCGACCAGCGGAATCTCGATGTCTGCGTATATCGCGCACGGACCGGGCTGCGACTCGAGCTGTGGCCACATTGCATGATGCAGGCGCAGCGTGATGTCCGCGTCCTCGGCCGCATAGCGACACGCGGTATCGAGATCGACCTCGGAGAACGAGATCTGCTTTGTGCCCTTTCCGGCGACATCCTCGTAACGGATCGTGTCGAACTCGAGGTGGCGCTTGGCCAGCGTGTCCATGTCGTGACGCTGGGTCGATCGCAACACGTAAGATTCGAGCATGGTGTCGTGAACCACGCCGCGCACCGCGACACCGTGGGTCGACAGCACATTGATATCGTACTTCGCATGCTGGCCGAGTTTCGGCCGCGCCAGGTCTTCGAGCACTGGCTTCAGCGCGGCGAGCACGGCATCGCGTGGCAACTGTGCCGGCGCACCCGGATAGTCGTGCGCGAGCGGAATGTACGCGGCCTGCTTCGGTTCGACCGCGAACGAGATGCCGATGATTTCCGCACGCATCGAGTCGAGTGATGTGGTTTCGGTATCGAACGCGATCAGCGGCGCACTTTGCAGCTTCGCGATCCAGGCGTCCAGTTGTTCGATCGTGGTCACCAGTTCATAACTGCCGGGGCCGGACAGGGCTTCGGGAACGGCGACCGTCGTGGCAGAGAGCATTGCGCCTTCCGGCGCTCTCACGAGGGCATTGGTGGAATCGGGGCCGAAGGACATGTCCGACTGTGTGGGAGCGTCGGAAGGCGCAATGCCTTGCACGCCACTTGCACCCGCGTCCAATTCCTTCAATGCGGCGTTGAATTCATAGCGCTTGTACAGATCCCGCAGCTTGCCGGGATCGCGATCGAGCAGGTGTAGCTCGTCCGGCCCGCGGTCGAGCACGACATCGGTCTTGATCGTTGCCAACTGCTGCGACAACGGCAGTTGCTGCAGCGCCTTGCGCAGGTTCTCGCCAATCTTGCCACTGACCTTGTCTGCGTTCGCGATGACGCCAGCGAGGCTGCCGTATTCGGCCAGCCATTTCGCCGCGGTCTTTGGTCCGCATTTCTCGACGCCGGGAATGTTGTCGACGCTGTCGCCCATCAGCGCGAGGTAGTCGATGATCTGATCGGGGCGCACGCCGAATTTTGCGAACACGCCCGCGTCGTCAAGCGTCGCGTTGGTCATCGTATTGACCAGCTCTATGCCGGGTGCGACCAGCTGGGCGAAGTCCTTGTCGCCAGTCGAGATCGTGACGTCGATGCCCGCCGCCAGCGCGCGTTGCGCCAGTGTGCCGATCACGTCATCAGCCTCGACACCACTCTCGCGCAGGATCGGAAAACCGAGCGCAGCGACGATCGCGAGCATCGGCTCGACTTGTGCGCGCAGATCGTCCGGCATCGGCGCGCGATTGGCCTTGTATGCGGCGTACAGATCGTCACGGAAGGTCCGGCCCGGTGCGTCTTGCACAAACGCCGCATAGTCCGGCTTCTGCTTCAGCGTCGCGCGCAGCATGTTGACCACACCGAACAGTGCGCCGGTCGGCTCGCCGGCCGCATTGGTCAGCGGCGGCAGCGCGTGGAAGGCCCGGTACAGGTACGAGGAGCCATCAATCAGGACGAGGCGCGGGCGGGAAGACGACATGACGTGACTGCACGGCAACGGGCCCGCAGCTTGGCGCGGGTACCCCACGATTGCAACGCCACGGCCATCGCAACGCGGCCGTATCCGGCAGGATCCGGCTGCGGGGTAAGTGCGGCGTTCGGGGCGCGTTTCAGCAGCCGCCCGGCTTCGGCGTTATGCCGCAGACATCGAGTGTCAGTTGGTTGTCTTCCATCGCGCTACGGAAGATCACGTCGTTGGTGACCAGAACCGGTACCGCCGGATAGCCGACCACGCCGATATCCGGATTGACCCG
>JBDTWV010000365.1:0-3679 GCA_040006495.1 Dokdonella sp. | reverse complement strand
CGGCGCAGTCACGCTGGGTCAACGAGGAGGTGCGCCAATTCCAGCGCCTTGGCCGCGCCGAGCGTATCCACTTTCTGATCGTCGACGAAGCACCCGGTGCGCCGTGCTTTCCGCCAGCGCTGTTCGCAATGCAACGCGATGGCGCGGCGGCGGCCGAACCGATTGCGGCGGATGCGCGTCGCAGTGGCGATGGCAAATCGCATGCGCGGCTCAAGCTGATCGCCGGCATCCTCGGCATCAGCTACGACAAACTGGTGCAACGCGAGCACCAGCGTGGCTATCGGCGCATGGCCACGATCGCCATTGCAGCCACGTTCGCGTTGGCCGTGCTGACCGTGTTCACCGTCGTTGCGATCACTTCGCGCCGCGAGGCGGAGGCGCAACGCGGTCACGCCGAAAGCCTCGTCGAATTCATGCTCGGCGACCTGCGCCAGAAACTCGAGCCGGAGGGCCAGCTCAGCACGCTTGATGCGGTCGGAAAGCAGGCGCTTGCCTACTACGCAGCGCAGGATCCGGCGAGCCTGGATGCCGACGCACTAGCACGCCGCGCGCGTGCGCTGCACATGATAGGCGAGGTGGACGACCAGCGTGGCCGCCTCGACGATGCGCTCGGCGTGTTCAAGCAGGCGGCCAACAGCACGGGCGAATTGCTGGCGCGCGACAAGGACAATCCGAAACGCATCTTCGATCACGCGCAAAGTGTGTACTGGGTCGGCGAGATTGCGTTTGAGCGCGGTGAAGCAGCGACCGCGGAAGCGGCTTTCAACAACTACAAGGCGCTGGCCACGCGCCTGACCGGCATCGATCCCGGCAACGCCGATTGGCAGGCCGAGGTCGAATACGCGGACAGCGACCTCGGCACACTGCTGATCGGCCAAGGCCGCGTCGACGACGCGGCCGCGTCTTTCGAGCCGGCACTTGTAGTGGCCGAGGCGTTGGCACGTCGCGCGCCGAACGACCACGCGCGCCGAACCGAGTTGGCGCAGGCACATGCATGGCTGGCCGATGCGCGCGCCGGACAGGGCCGCCTGGCCGATGCTGTCGCGCAACGGCAGGCCGAAATCGGGATCTCCGAGGAGATCCTCGCCGAGAACCCCAAGAACCGCGACGCGAAAAGCGCCCTGTTGGTTGCCGAACACGAACTCGGTAGTCTCTCGCTGGTCCGCGGCAAGTTGTCGATGGCGCTGTCGCAACTGCAACGTTCGGTGGCGCTCGCAGACGAGTTGCTGGAGGCAGATCCGGAAAACGCGGTGACCGCGAGCTACAGTGCCTCGGCCTATGCGCAACTCGGTGAGGCCGCGGATGACGCGGGCGACAGCGCCGCTGCACGGAAATCACTTGCGCGCGCGCGCGACCTCGCCGCGCAATTGGTCAAACGCGATCCGACCGTCGTCGCCTGGCAGTCGCGGCTCAGCACTGCCCTGCTCCTGCAGGCACGCATGATGGCTGAAAGCGGCGACGCACTCGGCGCGCTGCGCCAAACCCAGGGCGTGATCCAGCGCCTCGATACACTGCGTCAATCGCATCGCCTGGATCTGTCCACCCGCCTCCACTACGCCGAGGCGTTGCTGATGGCTGGGCAGCAGAACGCGGCGCTGGGCGACCAATCGCAGGCCCGCGACAACTGGCAGCGCGTCGTCACGGCGTTGTCCGCCAATGTCGATGGCACCGCTCCACCGGCGCAGGCGATTCTCGCGATCGCCCTGCTTGAGCTGGGGCGGCACGATGAGGCGGCGCCGTTGCTCGCGCGGCTCGACAGCATCGGCTATCGGGACCCCGAATTCATTCGCCAGCGCGCCGTCGTGGACGCGGCCGCACAACCGGCGCCCACGCCTGCTGTCCACTGACTAACCCTGAGGAGAGCGTCATGTCGGTCATCGAGATCAATGTCAGTGCTGCGCCGCGCGGCGATTCGTACACGTCCGGCGTCGACTTCAAGTTCGCATCGGCGAGCAAGTATCTGAAGGACGAGGAGGGAAATCTCGAATTCCCGCCCGGCTCAGGCTCCGCCACCTTGGTGTTCCGCCTTGTCACGCGCACGGTCAACTGGCCGAAGGGTCCACACGAGATCAGCTTTTTGGTTTCCGACGCCGCCGACGGCCACGAAACGCTCTGGGTCTGGCATGAGAAAGACGCGCCAAGCCGTTATCACGGTCAGGTCTTCACCGGCTTCGCGCTGAGTCCGGACCACGCCACCAACAAGCGTCACATGGTCTTGGCAGTGACCAATGCGAACGAGACGGCCGGGACATACCACTACAAGTTGGATGTCGGCGTCATCACCAAGGATGGCATCCGGCGCATCAGCCACGACCCACGCATCATCAATGGCGGCGGCGGCATGAAGTGATGTCCCTGCCAGACACGGCTCGCGCATGGATGCGCAGGCGACCCGAACAGTCGCGCAAGTAGCTTCCGCAAAAAACCCACCCTATGAGGAATCGACATGGCCAGCCCGAAAAGCAGTATCGATATCGCGGTCAAGGTTACGGCGCCCAACAAGAGCTTGCGCGGTTCGCTCAAGTTCACCTACAGCGCCAAGGGCGCGCACGTGGAAGCGAACGGGGATATCTATCTTCCGGCCGACGGCGTCGAGGTCACACTCCGGTTCCACCTCGAAACGCAATACATTGTCGTAGTCGGCGCGGCCGGTAGGGAACGCCTGCCCGTCAGCTTTGATCCCGGATCCGGCAGGAGCGGCAAGGACGCGTTGGCGATCTGGCGCGAAGGCGACGCCAGGCAGCGGTTTCCATCCTTGGTCTTCAACGGCCCAGCCCTGAGCACGTCAGCCGATGGTCGGGCGAACGCGGTCGTTGCGACGACCGACGCGAACCAGGAACGGGAGATCTTCGAATACTCAATCGCGGTCGTCGTCCAGCGTCGGAACGGACGACAATTCAGGAAAGTCCATGACCCGAGGATCAAGAACGGAGGCATCGGCGCCGATTAGACCAACAGCGTCGAGGCCTCCTCAGCGGATCGCCAATGCCAGCACCAAGCCGACCCACAGCGCGAGGCCGACCCAGTTGTTGGTGCGGAATGCGGTGAAGCAGTGCTCGCGCGAACGGTCGCGAATCAGCCATTGCTGGTAGGCGAGCAAACCTGTTGCCACCACGGCGCCGACAAAATACGGCCAGTGCAGCGCTGCGCGCGTGCCCGCGAGCAGCATTGCAAATACGAACGTCACCATCAGCACGCCGATCGCGACGCGGTCGGCGTCACCGAATAGGATCGCGGTCGACTTCGCGCCGACGCGGATGTCGTCCTCGCGATCGACCATCGCGTATTCGGTGTCGTAGATCGTCGAGAACAGCACATTGCCCAAGAACAGCAGCCAGCATAGCGGTGGCAGCGAGTTCGTCACCGCTGCGAACGCCATCGGGATCGACCAGCCGAACGCGGCGCCGAGTACGACCTGGGCCAGATGGGTGACGCGCTTGGTGAACGGATAGACCGCAGCAAGTGCGGCGCCGACGAATGCCAATTTGATCGTCAACGCATTGGTGAACAACACCAGCACGAATGCGAACGCGAGCAGTCCGGCGAACAGCAGCAGCGCTTCCTTTTTTGACACGCGTCCGGCCGCCATTGGTCGCCCACGCGTGCGTTCGACATTCGCGTCGAGCCAGCCGTGGTCGGCGTAGTCGTTGATCACGCAGCCGGCGCTGCGCATCACGAA
>JBDTWV010000364.1:0-3680 GCA_040006495.1 Dokdonella sp. | reverse complement strand
TCAGCATGGCCGCCGTGCTGCTCTCGCGGCGCTTCTGGAAACTCGCGCATATCCCTGCGGAAGCCGCATGACACCATGCAATGCGCAATCGGGTAGGCTGATTCCAATCTTCGCCACGCCATGCGCCAACCCCAGGAGCAGACGATGTCATCCAGCAATCCCGGCGTGATCCGCCGCTTTTTCGTCGGGCTGTGGAATACGCTCAATTTCACCCGCCTGCTGGTGTTCAACCTGATTTTCCTGATCGTGCTGTTTCTATTCCTCGGCGCGATCTTCACATCCCGTCCGACCCTCGCGCCGCGCACCGCGCTCGTACTCGATCCCAAAGGCGCGATTGTCGAACAATACAGCTCCGATCCCGCGCAGCGCGCACTGGCCAATCTCGCTGGCGACGGCAGCCGGGAAGTGCAGTTGCGCGATGTGCTCAGTGTCATCGACGCGGCGACTAAAGATGCACGCATCGAACGCATCGTGCTGATTCCGGACGAGATCGACGGCGCCGGACTCGCCACCCTGCGCGATATCGGCAGCGCGCTCGACCGCTTCCGTGCCGCCGGCAAGGAGGTCGTCGCAGTCTCCGGGGGCATGAACCAGAATCAGTATTACCTTGCCGCGCACGCGAACCGCATTCTGCTTGATCCGGATGGTTCGGTGGAGCTCGAAGGCTTCGCCAACTACCGCAGCTACTTCAAGGACGCACTCGACAAGCTTGGCGTCGATGTGCACCTGATCCGCGTCGGAACCTTCAAGTCGGCAGGTGAGCCCTACATCCTCAACGCCGCATCCGAGGCGGCGAAAGAAGCCGACAGCTACTGGATGGGTGGCATCTGGCAGGAGTATCTGAGCGAGATCGCCGCGTTGCGCAAACTGGACGTCGCGAAAATCAGCGACGACATCGCGCACTACGACGATCGCGTGACTGCGCACGAAGGCGATCTGGCCAAACTCGCGCTCGACCAAGGTCTCGTCGACGACCTCGCCACGCGCACCGAGGCGCGCGCCCAATTGCGCGCGCTCGGCGTCGCCGACGGCAAGGAGGGTTTCCGCCAAGTCGACTTCACCGACTACCTGGCCACACTCGGCAAAAATGGCCTGCCGCGGCTCGGCGCCGAGGTGGCAGTGGTCGTCGCGCAAGGCGATATCCTGCCAGGTGACCAGCCGGCTGGCCGCATAGGTGGCCAATCGACCGCGCAGCTGGTACGCGCCGCACGCGAGGACGACAAGGTCAAGGCGATTGTGCTGCGTGTGAACTCTCCCGGTGGCGAATCGCACGCGTCGGAACTGATCCGTCGCGAAGTTGCGCAGGCGCGCAAGGCCCACAAGCCAGTTATCGTATCGATGGGCGACGTCGCCGCGAGCGGCGGCTACTGGATTTCGATGGACGCCGACGAAATCTGGGCTCAGCCGACCACGATCACCGGCTCGATCGGCATCTATGCCCTGTTCGTCACCGTGCCGGAGACGCTCGCCAAACTCGGCATCCACACCGACGGCGTGGGCACCACGTCGCTGGCTGGCACGCTCGACATCCGCCGCCCATTATCGCCACAGCTCGAAACGATCGTCACCAGTGTGATCAAGCGTGGCTACGGTGATTTTGTCGGCCGGGTTGCCAAGGCGCGTGGCAAGACACCGGAGCAGATCGATGCCATCGCGCAAGGCCGCGTGTGGAGCGGCAGCCAAGCAAAAGAACGCGGCCTCGTCGACAAGCTTGGCGGCCTCGACGATGCGATCGCAGCCGCCGCTGCGCGCGCGCACCTCGGCAACGACTATTCCGTGCAGTATGTCGAACACGAAATGAGCACGTGGGAGCGCCTCGCGTTGAACTACAGCAACAACACCGCGCTCAGCCGCATCGCGCGTTACGCAGGATTCGCATTGCCGAGGGGAATGTTCAGCAGCGCCGACGTGAGCCAGGTTGCAGCTGTCGTCGAAACGCTGCGCGGCAAGCGCTATGGCGTGTTCGCGCGGTGCTTTTGTGAATTGCGCTGATCGTCTTCAGGCTTCCTGATTAGTATCGATCTTCAGCTACCGCCGTTACCGTTCGCATTGAGTCAGGCGCGTATTGCCGATGTTCAACCGGCACAGAGCAGCGGGTGCTGTTCGTGGGAACTGCGCAGCCCCACCAGACCCGCAGGTCGCGGGACCGGTTGCGCTTGCGGGATTGGCCGCGAGGGTAAGTTAGCCCCAACACCAAGAGCGGTATGCATGACCGCGGTCTGTTTTCGCTGATGTCGATGACGACAGGCTCGATTGGGTCTAGCGCAATCCGGCGTTGATTTTGTCGAGTGTCGCCTTGCCCGGCGACAGCGCGCGCGCAGAGAGCTGGTTGAGCGGCGTTGCGGTGGTCTTGCTGTGCTCGTGCAGGTCGCGCGCGTCCTTGTCGACGTAGAGCAGGCCGGTCACGACTTCCCCTTGGGCCTGATGCGCATGCACGTAGTTCATCGCGGCAATGCGGTCGCTGGGATCGTAAGCGAGGTCGAGCTTGCGCAGGCGCAGCACACTGCCATCGTGTTGCTCCACGTCAATGACGCCGCCGGGCGCGTAGTCGATGGTAATTTCGTCGCGCGGCGGGATGAAGTCGAGCTGGTTCACCGCGTCATTGTGCTCGCGCACATACTCGTAGCTCTTGGTGCTGCCGGCGTGGTTGTTGAATGCCACGCATGGGCTGATCACGTCGAGGAACGCAGCGCCCTTGTGCGCGATCGCGGCCTTGATCAGCGGGATCAGTTGCTGTTTGTCGCCAGAGAAGCTGCGCGCGACGAAACTCGCGCCGAGCTGCATCGCGAGACCGACCATGTCGATTGGTGCGTCGGTGTTGACTACACCTTTCTTGGATACGGAGCCCTGATCTGCGGTCGCCGAGAACTGGCCCTTGGTCAAACCATAAACGCCGTTATTCTCGACGATGTAGACCATGTTCACACCGCGCCGGATCGCGTGCACGAACTGGCCGATGCCGATCGACGCGGAATCGCCGTCACCCGATACGCCGAGATAGACCAGTTCGCGATTCGCCAGATTCGCGCCAGTCAGCACCGATGGCATGCGTCCGTGCACGGTATTGAAGCCGTGCGACTGGCCGAGGAAATAGGTTGGCGTCTTCGAACTGCAGCCGATACCAGACAATTTTGCGACGCGGTGCGGCTCGATATCGAGTTCCCAGCACGCGTGGATGATCGCGGCGGATATCGAATCGTGGCCGCAACCGGCGCACAACGTGGAAACGACGGCGCCTTCGTAGTCGCGACGCGTGAATCCGATCGCGTTGCAGGCAAGCGAGGGATGATGGAGTTTCGGTTTGGCGATGTAGGTCATGGTCCGGGCCGTTGCGTGATCTCGATGGCGTACGCGAACAACGCAATGGCCATGGCGAGTGCACTAAGAGTCCACATCGGGAAGAAGATCGGAATGCTTTGTGCGACTGAGGGCGCAATCTTCAGGATGCCGAGGAACGTGATCCCGAAGAGTTCGGCCGCAATCGCGACGATGAGCCAGACTGACCCGCTCTTGCGCCATAGCAAAAACAGCGCGGAAAGAATCATAAGCGAGCTCGCGATGGACGCGAACGTTTGCAGGCTACCGAACAGACCACCTTGCATATCATCTCCGTATTCGATTAGTCGCAGTCCCGGTGCTCGGGAACCGCGAAGCCCTTTTTGTAATGGTTGCTATATCCG